>JAGOHU010000013.1:14274-17246 GCA_017995975.1 Negativicutes bacterium | reverse complement strand
GAGTACGTGACCGTAGGCTTTGAAAAAGGAATTCCAGTCAGTGTCAATGGCGAAAAAATGGGTGCTGTAGAATTACTGACCTTGCTAAACACAATTGGTGCAAAGCATGGAGTGGGAGTAACTGATATTGTAGAAAATCGTCTGGTTGGTATGAAATCTCGAGGAGTCTATGAAAATCCAGGCGGAGCTATTTTATACTATGCTCACCAAGAATTAGAGTATTTGTGCTTAGACCGAGCCACTTCCCACATGAAAGAACAAATTGGAGTTCGTTACAGCGAGTTAGTATATGATGGAATGTGGTTTGCCCCTTTAAAAAATGCCCTTGATGCTTTCGTTGATGTAACCCAAGAAACTGTGACTGGTACAGTAAAAATGAAATTGTACAAAGGAAATATTATCAGTGCAGGAGCCGAGTCGCCTTACTCGCTCTATCACGAAGGTTTTGTAACTTTTGGTAAAGATGAAGTATACAACCAAAAAGATGCAGAAGGTTTTATCAATCTTTTCGGACTTCCTTTGACGATCCAAGCCCTGATGAAGCAGAAAGGATCGTTAAAATGACGAAATTATGGGGGGGCCGCTTTCAAAAGCAGACTGCCATTGAAGTGGATCAGTTTAATAGCTCCATTGGTTTTGATCAGCGGCTCTACAAAGAAGATATCCAAGGCTCCATTGCCCACGCCCGAATGTTGGGAGAGCAAGAGATTATTTTGAAAGAAGAAGCAACTCAACTCATTGATGGGCTTCAAAAGATTCAGCAGATGATTGAAGACGGCGAGATCGAATTCAAGATTGAGTATGAAGATATTCATATGAATGTGGAAAAATATTTGACTGATTTGATCGGGCCGGTGGCTGGGAAGCTTCATACTGCTCGTAGCCGAAATGATCAATCTAGCTTGGATACTCATCTTTATTTACGAAAAGAAATTGATGAAATTGCCGGCCAGTTGGTTCATTTTCAATCGGCACTTTTGGAGCTAGCAGAGCGAGAAAAAGAAGTGATCATACCAGGTTACACTCATTTGCAACGAGCTCAACCGATTCGATTTTCTCATCACTTACTGGCTTACTACTTTATGATTGACCGCGATTTCAATCGGTTGCTGGATTGCCGCAAGCGGACAGACATTATGCCTCTCGGAGCAGGGGCTTTAGCTGGGACGACCTTTCCGATCTCTCGGGAACAGGTCGCCGAAGAGCTTGGTTTTGCAGAAATTTATGAGAACTCTTTGGATGCAGTGAGCGATCGAGATTACATCATCGAGTTCCTATCCTTTGGTTCCATACTGATGATGCACTTAAGTCGGCTCAGTGAAGAAATCATTCTATGGAGTTCGTCTGAGTTTGGCTTTATTGAGCTGGATGATTCTTATACTACTGGCTCAAGCATTATGCCACAGAAGAAGAACCCGGATGTAGCCGAGTTAGTTCGAGGCAAGACAGGGCGAGTTTATGGAAATCTATTTGCTCTCTTGACCACCATGAAAGGGCTTCCTTTGGCCTATAACAAAGATATGCAGGAAGATAAAGAAGGACTTTTTGATACGATCGACACGATTAAATTTGCTTTGACTGTATTTCCTGAGATGCTTCGCACTATGCAAGTGTTCGGAAAGAAAACCTTGGCGAGTTTGTCGAAGGACTTTTCCAATGCGACTGACTTAGCAGACTATCTAGTCTTGAAAGGGCTTCCTTTCCGAGAGGCTCATCATATTACTGGAGCGGCAGTGCGTAAGGGGATTGACGAAGGAAAAGTGCTTTTGGATTTTACAGACCAAGAATTTTTAAGCTTATCTCCCTTGCTGGGGCCAGACTGTCGGTTGATGCTTTCCATTCAGGCTTGTGTGGACAATCGCAATGTGCGAGGTGGGACTGGTAAATTGGCTGTGGCAAATGAAATGCTTATTGCTCAAAAGAAATTGGAAGAAAATATTGAAAAATTAAAATAAGAAGAGGAGAAATTAAAATGAAAAAGTGGATTGGAATTTTATTAGCAGGTCTATTGATGATTACTGCTGGTTGCTCGGATAATAAGAAGACAGAGGCTCCGGCAGGTGGAGCCAAAAAAGTATTGGTAGTAGGAAGCAATCCTACTTTTGCTCCTTTTGAATTTGTAGATGCTAGTGGGAAAATCACAGGCTTTGATATGGAGTTGATTCAATTAATCGGGAAACAAATGGGAATGGAAGTAGAAATTAAAAATGTGGCTTTTGACGGCCTCATTCCGGCTCTACAAAAAGGTGATCTGGACATCGCAATTTCTGGAATGACCATTACAGAAAAAAGAAAAGAATCCATTATTTTTTCCGACTCTTACTATAAATCGGGTCTAGGAGTTCTGGTGAAAAAAGAAAATACAAATATTAATAGCTTTAAAGAATTGGATGGTAAAAAAGTGGCTGTTCAAATTGGCTCCACCAGTGCGATTGCAGCTCAAAAAATCCAAAATGGAAAAATTACTCAATTCAACCAAACTCCTGAAAGTCTCCTTGAATTAAAAAATGGAAATGTAGATGCAGTGATCAATGATCTACCGGCTTTGCAACATTTCTTGAAAACCGATGCAGGTAAAGATTTCAAATTGGTTGGAGAAGTAGTGGCAGCGGAAGACCTCGGGATTGGTATCAATCCGAAGAAGAAAGAATTGGCAGGAGAGATCAATAAAGCTTTAGGAGAGCTAAAGAAGAATGGGGAATATGAGAAGCTTTATGTGAAGTGGTTCGGCAGTAAACCGAAGGAATAAGGGTAATAGGAATGTGAATCATCCCTTGATCTAGGTTCTTACTGCACCATGTTTGTAAGTCACCAAGATTGGGATGGGGCTCCTACGATTCTTCCGGCGTCGCAAACTCCTTGAAAGAAGGTAGTCCCACCTGGTTCGGAACAAAGCCGAAGGAATAAGAGTATGAGCAATGTGAATCATCCCATGATCTAGGTTCTTACTGCACGATGTTTGTAAGTCACCA
>JAGOHU010000013.1:0-14174 GCA_017995975.1 Negativicutes bacterium | reverse complement strand
GTAGTCCCACCTGGTTCGGAACAAAGCCGAAGGAATAATAGTAATAGGGATGTGAATCATCCCATGATCTAGGTTCTTACTGCACGATGTTTGTAAGTCACCAAGATTGGGATGGGGCTCCTACGATTCTTCCGGCGTCGCAAACTCCTTGAAAGAAGGTAGTCCCACCTGGTTCGGAACAAAGCCGAAGGAATAATAGTAATAGGGATGTGAATCATCCCATGATCTAGGTTCTTACTGCACGATGTTTGTAAGTCACCAAGATTGGGATGGGGCTCCTACGATTCTTCCGGCGTCGCAAACTCCTTGAAAGAAAGTAGTTCCACCTGGTTCGGCAGTAAACCGAAGGAATAATTACAAAAATAATTAGGGGGAGAAAAATATGAAAAAATGGTTGGCTCTAGCGTTAGGGGCTTTACTAATCGTAACTGTTGGTTGCGGCGGGAATAAAACAACGGAAACACCACAGGCATCACAAAAGGTAATTAAGGTGGGCACCAATCCAGACTTTGCTCCTTTTGAATTTATCGACGGAAATGGGCAAATGGCTGGCTTTGATTTAGATTTGATTCACGCAATCGGCAAGAAAATGGGCGTGAAAATTGAAATGCAAAATATCGCTTGGGATGGATTGATTCCAGCAGTGCAATCGGGAAATGTGGATTTGGCGATTGCCGGAATGGCGATCACCGAAGAACGAAAGAAAGTATTGTTGTTTTCCGATCCCTATTATGAGTCTGGTTTGACAATTATGGTGCCCAAGAATTCGAGTATTCAAAGCATTAAAGACTTAGAAGGAAAGAAAATTGCAGTCCAGATCGGGACCATGTCTTCTAAGAAGGCAAAAGAAGTGCCTAATGCGAGTGTGCGAGAGTTTAACACCTCGGCCGATGCTTTTATGGAGCTGAAAAATGGTGGAGCTGATGCAGTAATCAATCACATTCCAGTAATCAAGTACTATATGCTGAAAAATGGTGGAGCTGATTCGCCTTTTAAAATTGCTGGAATACCTTTAAGTACTGCTTCGGATGCGATTGCTACCAAAAAAGACAATAAAGAATTGATGGACAAAGTAAATAAAGCCATGAAAGAGCTGAAAGATAGTGGCGAGTTTGATGCGCTTTATGAGAAGTGGTTTGGTGAAAAGCCGCCGAAGAAGTAATCCAAAGTGGCATAATAAAAGAGCATCCCGTATTTGGGGTGCTCTTTTTCTTTAGATATAGGCGGTATAGATATTGTGTTAATTGAAGCTTGTATAATATTTATGCAAAGGCTGCTAAATTTGTAAAAATTCATCACATTCTTAAAGTAATGGGAAAACTAGTTTGGCTATAGGGATGTATCTTTAAAATATCTCGTGGTTTTATTGTCTACATACCTGTACCTACTCTTTAATTTTTCCTACTATTCGTCATTTAGATGTACATTCCCGTAAAACAAGAAAAACTACCTAAGTTTTCATAACGACTGTCGTCGTACTTCAACTAAGGCAAGCCTTCCTAATCGTTTTACTAGGGAAGTACATCGAGTAAAATTTGGCTCGTACCTATTTTGGTTCCAATGACAAAAGAATATCTACAAAACGAAATGTATGTATAATCACCCTAGTGAATTATATTTTTCTGATTTTATTAACACGAGCTTGATTATTTCTTTTTAAAAGATGAAAGTTGCCATATACCATAAGGACTATCATCTATAGAGTTCATAATTTTAGCTTTACGAAGATCACGCGCTTCCCAACGAATTCGATATTGCCAAGTATAGAAAAGATCATCTTTGGGAGAAATCTGGTTAGAAAGATATTTTGTCCAAGCGTGGCGACAAATTGGGAGAATTTTTGATGATCCACCTAAGTCTTCTAGGGTTTTGATTAAGATATTTCGTAAATCAACAGTTGACATAAAATCACTCTCCTACCATAAAGCTTGGCCATTCTCAGCAATTAGTTTTCCACTTTTGAATACCATGAGTCGTTCTGGGTGTTCCAGGACTGCTTGGGGGAGGTTGGGAGATTGGATGAGGATAAAGTCGGCTGGGTCGCCTGCTGTTAGGTTATTCGTTGGTAGTTCCAGTAGTGTTCTTCCAGCTCCGGCACAGAGGGAGAGGCCGAATTCGATTTCTTCGTCTCGTCGGTAGTTGCTTCGGTAACCGATAAACATGGCTCGCTCGAGCATATCGCCTGAGCCGTAGGGAGACCAGAAATCTCGGATATTATCGGATCCAGCAGCGACCGAGACTCCTTCGTCTACTAATGCTTTGAGGGGTGGCAGGACTGCTGATCCAGGGGCGCTGGTGATAATGGTGATTTGCTGTTCTTGGAGCATTTTAGCCA
The DNA here is from genome assembly GCA_017995975.1 of Negativicutes bacterium. Classification (GTDB taxonomy): domain Bacteria; phylum Bacillota; class Negativicutes; order JAGOZY01; family JAGOZY01; genus JAGOHU01. The sequence goes on along the minus strand of JAGOHU010000013.1, from coordinate 11,839 downwards.
GTTGTTTAAATTTCCCCTCCGGAACCATCCCGAGAGCAAAAGCATGGGAAATAGACACCTTACCTTGCATTCCTAGTGCTTTGGTGCGCTCTGCAATGAGTTCGATGGAAAAAGCTCCAATGTCGGATGGTTCGTGCAGGTGGATATAGATTTTTTTCTGATATTTATCAGCTAAGGAAAAAAGGATGTCCAAGTGTTTGGCTGGGTTACCATCAAATAGACATGGATCAAGTCCGCCGATTCCATCACAGCCCATTTTGAGAGCTTCTTCGAGGTACTCTTCTGTGCCTGGGCTTTTTAGAATGCCCGATTGGGGAAAAGCAATAAATTCCATATCCATATACTCTTTGTATTGATCTTTAAGGGTGAAAAGCCTTTCAAGATGGTAGATTCCGATCTCGTGGTCGATATCGACATGGCTTCGAAGGGCTGTAGTGCCGTAGGCACTGATTTTTTTCATCAGGGCCAATCCGTGATGGGCTGGGTCGTGGTTGAGCTCTTTTCTCATCCGCCGTTCGGTGGCAATGCGGCTGGCTAGATTGTTTTCTGCTTGATTGGATTGCCAAGCACCGCCGATCAGGGTTTTATCCAGGTGCATGTGACAATCTACAAAGCTGGGGATTACAATTGCATCCTGGCCATCGATGATTTTGGCAGTGGCAGTTGGCTGGCTTGCATCGGCAATTTCTGAGATTCTGCCATCTTTGATGTGAAGGCTGACCTTTTTGTTATTTAGCCGAAGATTGGTAATGCATAGGTCCGACATGATTAAAAATCCCCCTTTTCTATTTTTGCGATAGAGGCCCTAATAAGTGACTAGATGAGGAACTATTTCGTGATAAGAGATCAAAATCCTTTTTGATCTCTAGGTAACAGCGAGGGAAGAGGGACTTTTACTTTGGAATCTGGTAGAATAAAGAAGTTAAATTTTATTTATAACAGTTTTATCAAATGAGAGGTGCTTTATGGAGTACACAGAAGATACCTATTTTATTCGAGTTTTAGAAGTAGAGGAGAAAAAAGAAGAGGGAACTCATTTTTTTGCTCTCCAATGTGAGAAAGAATTTCCGGTTTTGCTACAAGGTGGCGATATTTTGGAAGTCGAAGCTGAGTCGGAGCAAGTCTTTTTTGTCTCGGTTCGCAAAAGTGAAGAGACCCAATTAGAGCTTTTTATGAGTCGCCAATATGAAAAAGATATTCTTGGGCTGACTACTTTTCGAATGGCTTTTTCTCCTTTGAAATCAATCGAAGGGGCAGATAAAATTTTGGCAGTGAGTCAGGTTTTTCCTCCTTGCCATTATGAAAAAATTCGTACTTATGCTCGGTCCGGTGATAAGGCTAGTATGATGATTAATTTGGATCATTCGTTTCAGCGAATTTTGAAATTGGATTTTGAAGGAATCGTCGAAGGGGATTTTGTCGAGTGGGAAGAGATAAACGAGATTCTTCAGCTGGGCTTTCGAGATCGGGGGCACAAGATCGAAGTAGATATCCATGCGACTCAAGGCCTTCACGGACGGATCTTATGTGAAAAAGTAAAAGCTGGTTGGATCATGCCTGCAAGGAAACGAAAGGAGTGACTCCGGTGATGAAAGATTTTAAATTCACTCTGAGTACTCCTTGGGTGTTAGAAGTAGGGGGCGGGGTATTCTTTGCTTTCCTATTGCGCTGGACAGATATTTTATTTTCCCTGCGAAATTTATTATTGCCTTTGTCTAGTTGGACAGGGATTTCCGGAGCTGAGTATATCGGGCTGATCTTGGGGCGCTATTCTACGCTAGGTGGGGTTGCGTTTATTCTCACTACTGGGTTAACCGGTGGAGTGAATTTGATTCAATTGGGAATTACTCTACTTGCTCTTGGGGTCTGGGAGATCGGAAAAAGAAATGGCAAGGCGATCAAGTTTGGCTGGCTTGCTTTGGGGACTCTTGGGGGACTTGGTTTTTTGAGTTTGAAAATTTCATTTGGCTAAAGGCTCTCTGAGAGAGTCTTTTTTTATGTATACATTTTACTTATCTAGGAAAAATGACTTTTATGACGAAATAATCATAGTAACCATTTAAAGAAAGAAAATCAAAAAGGAAGAAACCAAAAGTTGTGGGAGGGATTATTGTGAAAAAAGAATTAATGGATCAAATTATTGGGGAAGCAAAAGCCTTATATCCGAAAGCGATTGAATGGCGACGAGATTTTCATAAATACGCCGAAAGTGGTTGGACTGAATTTCGAACTGCTGCAGTGATTGCAGAAAAATTATACGGACTAGGATTTGATGTCTTGGTCGGAGATCAAATCTTTGATGATGCTACCATGATGGGAGTACCGGATAAAAAGATATTAGAAGCTCATCAGGAAAGAGCGATTGCCGAAGGAGCATTGCCTAAGTGGGTCGAGCAGATGGCTGGCGGAAAAACCGGTGTGGTTGGCGTGCTGAAAGGCAAAGGAAATGGGCCAGTAGTGGCTGCACGCTTTGATATTGATGCCAATGATTTGGTAGAGTCTGCTTCGGAAGCTCACAAACCTAATATAGGAGAATTTTCTTCAATCCATGCAGGTGTTGCCCATGGCTGTGGTCATGACGGTCACGCCGCGATTGGTCTTGGAGTTGCCGAAATTATTGCGGCTCATCGAGATCAACTGGAAGGGACTGTGAAATTGGTATTCCAACCAGCTGAAGAAGGGGTGCGAGGAGCTCGTTCCATGATGGAAGCTGGAGTAGTAGATGATGTAGATTATTTCTTTGGTGCTCATCTGGGCTTTATGGTGAAACATGATAATGGTTTTTCTGCTAATGCTAAAGGCTTTTTGGCCACTTCTAAGCTGGATGCGATTTTCAAAGGAGCCCCAGCTCATGCAGGGGCTGCACCACAAGATGGACGGAATGCGATTTTGGCGGCCGCAGTAGCTACCACAAATCTTCATGCTATTTCTCGTCATGGTGAGGGAACGACTCGTATTAACGTAGGGCAGATCCAAGGGGGTAGCGGACGAAATGTGCTTCCAGCAGAAGCGACGATCAAGCTAGAAACTCGCGGTGGAGATACTCAACTTAACGAATACATGGAGAAAAAAGCTCGCCAAGTGATTCAGGCAGCAGCAGATATGTATGAGTGTGAAGTGGAAATCAAAGCCATGGGCGGTGCGGCCTGCGCAGAAAGCCATCCGGAATTAGCCAAACGAATGACTGAGCTTGCAAGAGAGACTGGCATTTTTTCGATGATTGAAGAAGAATGTCATTTAGGGGGCAGTGAGGACTGTGCTTACTTTATGGAGCGAGTCAACAATAAAGGGGGACAAGCCATCTACATGGCGATCGGTACGGAAATTGCGGCGGGGCATCATGAAGCCGAATTTGATTTCAATGAGCCAGCCTTGCAAAATGGTATTGCAATTATGTCATTAGGGATTTTGGATTTAGCTGGCAAGGCATAAGACTGTCAGAGTTGATGTGGGTCTATGGGGTCAGAAGCTTTAAAAGAGTGTTATTCTTATTTTATTCCGAAACGTTTGAAGAAGACTCGACGAAACTAATTTCACCCTGAAAAGCTCATATCTTTGATTTTGTATAGGAGGAACCGAATGACGAAGCATGATGAAATTATGAAGCAAGTATTTTTTCATATGGCCGGTATGGTGGTGGTTGACGAAAAATCCAGAATTGTTTTCGTTGAGGAAGCTTATGCAAAATCAAGAGGGCTTGATCCGGAAAAAGTGAAAGGCCATTACATAAAAGACATCATCCCGACCAGTCGACTTCCTGTGGTTGTTGAGTCCGGTAAGCCCATATTGGGAGATATTTTCTTCTACGAAGGAAAGACGGTAATATGCAATCGATATCCTTTGATCAAGGACGGAGCAGTTATTGGTGCCATGTCTTATCAAGTGTTTGAAGGGGTCGAGAAACTTTTTGACTCTATTCGAGAGCTACAAGATCAACTGGGGTATTATAAAGAGAAAATGAAAAAATATGTTGGGGTTCGATACTCCTTAGTGGATACGATCGGATCAAGCCCAGGGGCGATTGAGATTCGTACGGCTGTATTGAAGGCTGCAAATTCGAATGCGACTGTATTGATTCAGGGAGAAACGGGTACAGGGAAAGAATTAGTTGCTCATGCTCTCCATCAGGAAAGCCAGCGATCATCTTATTCTTTTGTAAAACTGAATTGTGCGGCGATTCCTCAAGAATTGATTGAGTCAGAACTATTCGGATATGAAGAAGGAGCTTTTACAGGAGCCCTAAAGGGTGGTAAAAAAGGTAAGTTTGAATTAGCCGATAAAGGAACACTTTTTTTGGATGAAATCAGTCAATTGTCTATGGCGGCTCAAGCCAAATTACTGCGAGTCCTACAGGAAAAGGAAGTGGAACGTATTGGAGGCAGAGAGCCCATTCCGGTAAATGTGAGAATCATTGTGGCCACCAACGACAATCTAGAAGAGCTACTCAAGTTAGGCACATTTCGAGCCGATTTGTACTACCGACTGAATGTGATACCCATACGAGTTCCGCCGCTGAGAGAGCGGAAGTCAGATATACCTCTTCTGGTAAATAGTTTTGTTGAAAAGTATGGAGAGCAGGCAGGGGTGGGGCTTGTTTCGATTGAGGATGATGCGATGGACTTGCTAATGGAATATGACTGGCCAGGAAATATTCGAGAGCTTGAGCATGCGATTGAAAGAGCGATTAATCTTTGTTATTTTAATGTACTCGAGCTGGCTCACTTTGAGTGGCTGGCTCCAAAGGTGCAGAAAAAGAAAAAAATAATCGCTGGAAAAAGTATTCAAGATGCTAGAGCCGCCAGCGAAAAAGAAGTGATTTTAAATGCTTTGCAGGCGACTCAAGGGAATAAAAAGAAAGCCGCAGAATTATTGGGCATTGCCCGACCATTGCTATATCAGAAAATGTCTCGGTTGGGGATATGAATAAGAGTAATCGTGTAAGCAAAGAGAGACGGTGTAAGTAATTACTTACACCGTCTCTCTTTGCTTTTTTTATAGGTAAAAATGAAAGGTGTGAAAAAATACTGGGTAGGTATGTCCGAAAATACTGACACTTTTTTATTAAGACATTCGTAAAGATTGCTTCCCAATTTATTCTTTTTTTTGGTGAAAAATAGCTGAAGTCATTGATTTTACTGATTTGTGTTGGTTGATTTTTTTTGAAAGAAAGAAGATTGAATGAGTTGGCATATAAATTGCTAATATTTTGATTATTCAGAAGAAAGGAATGGAATTGAGGTCCGAAAATGATACCAAGCTACAAGAGCTAACATAGAAGGAGGAGTAAAAAATGACAAAGCAAAAGAAAATTATCATTACTGCTGCGGTAACCGGAGCGACTCATACTCCAAGTTTGAGTCCTTATTTTCCAGCTACCCCAGAACAAATTATTGAGGATGCAGTGAAGGCCCATCAGGCTGGGGCCGCAGTGGTTCATGTTCATGCGAGGGACCCTAAAGACTGTAGTCCGACTCCGGATTTAGAGATTATGAGAGAGATTGTGACTTCCATCAAAAAACAATGTAATGCAGCGATTTGTGTGACTACCGGCGGAGCGGTGTGGATGTCATCGGAACAGCGCTTGGCTCCAGCAGTAGAATTGAAGCCCGAATTGGCCTCTTGCAATGCAGGCTCAGTAAACTTTGTCTTTTCGGATTTGGCTTCAAAGTTGGAAAATCCAAAATATGACTGGGAAATTCCTTATCTTAAACGTACAAATGAACTGGTCTTTACAAACACTTTCTCTGGGCTCGAATATTACTTGAATACGATGAATGAGCATGGAATTCGTCCGGAATTTGAAGTGTATGATGTGGGGATGATCAACAATATCGCTTATTTTATCAACAAAGGATTAGTAAAAAAGCCAGTTTATCTACAATTTGTCATGGGCATATTAGGTGGAATTCCGGCTACTGTTGATAATTTAGTTTATATGGTCAAGACAGCGAGGGAACAGATTGGCGATTTTGTCTGGTCTTGCGCAGCTGCTGGCAAGAGCCAGATGCCTCTTGTGACTGCCGCTTTGACAATGGGTGGAAATGCCCGAGTGGGGCTTGAAGACAATCTTTATCTAAAGCCTGGGATATTGGCTAAATCCAGTGCAGAGCAAGTCATTCAGATAAAGGAAATTGCAGAACGTCTCGGATTGGAAATTGCAAGCGCCGAGGAAGCACGACAAATTCTAGGCTTAAAGGGGAATGACAAAGTTAATTTCTAAAAGAAAGAATGGAGGAGAGTAGGATTATGAGAACAGCTATTTTGGGAGCAGGAGCATTAGGGATTATTATCGGAGCTAGAATGGCTCAAAATGGACAGCAGGTGGATTTAATTGATTCATTTCAAGAAAATGTTGACGCTCTCAATACAAACGGAGCCCGAGTGACTGGCTTTCTTGAGTTGCATCAAAAGGTTACTGCCCTAACACCAGAGGAAATGACCGGCACTTATGATTTAGTATTGTTGCTCACCAAACAAACGGTTAACCAAAAAGCCTTGACTGAACTTCTTCCTTATTTACATAAAGAGAGCATTGTTTGCACTCTGCAAAATGGGGTTCCAGAAGAAAGCGTGGCGGAAATTGTCGGTAAGGAACGTACGATTGGTGGGGCCGTTGGATTTGGGGCTACTTGGTTGAGTCCTGGAGTATCTGAACTTACTTCGTCTATGGAAGCCATAGAAAAATTCGCTTTTGAGATTGGCGAGATTGACGGCGTCCTACGTCCGCGGTTGGAAAAAGTAAAAGACATTCTTGATACTGCGGGTGGGACAACCATACTAACTAACCTGATGGGAATTCGCTATACTAAATTATTGATGAATTCAACTTTTAGCGGTATGTCCGCTGCCTTAAATGCTAACTTCAGCGAAGTTTTAGCAGATTCGAAAGCAATGGTGTGTGTAGCTCATATTGCAGATGAAGTAATTAAGGTATGTCGTGGGCTAGGCTACCAGATGGTGGAAATGCAAGGAGTAGATTTCGGATTTTTAGAATTAACCGGTAAGGCAGATATCCCATCGAAGATGGATTTGTACCGCCAAGTTTGGGGCCGTCATAATAACAGAGCGAGTATGCTTCAAGATTTAGAAAAAGGTAAAAAAACGGAAATTGATTACATTAATGGAGTTGTCTGTACTGGTGGGAAAAAGTGTGGTATCCCAACTCCTTTCAATGATAAAGTTGTAGAATTAGTGAAAGAAGCAGAGGCCAAAGGCGGAGTGAATGATTTTAGTTATCTCGAAAGATTTAATGAAATTATCGAAAATGCAAAATAGAAACTTAACTAAAAATAAGAAGTATGGAAGGAAGGTATTCTTATGGAAGTGTTAGGGATAATACTGAGTCTATTTTTATTAATGTTTTTTGCATACCGAGGGTATTCGGTTATTGTCTTTGCGCCAGTTTTTGCGCTACTTGCTGCAGTCAGTCAGGGCTTATCGCCAATGCCAGCTTATACAGAGCTTTTTATGAGCAAAGCGGCGGTTTATGTCAAATCTTTCTTGCCGATCTTTGTCTTAGGGGCTGTGTTTGGTAAAATTATGGAAGAGACTGGATTGGCCAAAGCGATCGCCTATCGGATATTACAAGCGGTTGGTAAAGAGCGGAGCATTTTGTCGATCGTTATCGCTGGTGGTGTTTTGACTTATGGTGGCATTAGTCTCTTTGTGGTCGTATTTGCGATTTATCCTTTTGCAGCTTCCATGTTCAAAGAAGCAGGGATTCCCAAACGTTTGATCCCAGGTTGCATTGTTTTAGGAGCTTGTACTTATACGATGGATGCTTTTCCAGGAACTCCTCAGATTCAAAATATTATTCCAACTAGCTTTTTTGGTACCACTGTTTACGCTGCGCCGATGCTTGGTATTATCGGTGGAATCATGATTTTCATTGGGGGAATGTTTTACCTCGAATGGCGTAACAAAAGAGCTCAAGCCCGAGGCGAGGCCTATGGGGAGAATCATATTAATGAACCAGCTGAGATCGATGTAAAAGGAATGTCCGATTGGAAGTTGGCCATTATTCCACTACTAGCTGTTCTGGTTGTTAATTATATTATGAATAATGTATTTACTTGGAATCCAAATATTCTCGATCCTTTTGTAGCAATGAAGCTCCCACTGATGGCCGCTTCGGCAAAAAACGTAGCTGCTATTTGGTCGCTGATTATTTCGGTGGTCATTGGGATTGTATTAGCAGTGGCTATTGGATACCGCAATCTAGCCGCTGGTGGTTTAGCCAAAGCCATCAATGCAGGTGCGATTGGTTCTCTACTGGCAATCATGAATACCGCTTCCGAGGTTGGCTATGGTAATGTTATCGCCATGTTGCCGGGCTTTAAATCAATTGCCAATGCTCTTTTAGGGATCCAAATTGGTGGAACCCCCCTAATGTCTATGGGGGTTACTGTTACAACCCTCGCAGGAATTACGGGCTCCGCTTCTGGGGGACTCTCGATTGCACTAGACCTGATGGGTAAGGATTGGCTCACTTGGGCGAATACCATTGGCATGTCGCCAGAAGTACTTCACCGGGTTGCAGCGATGGCCTCGGGCGGACTAGATAGTATGCCGCACAATGGGGTAGTGATTACTCTGCTTGCCATATGTGGTCTTACTCATAAGCAATCCTACCCAGATATTTTTGCACTTGTTCTAATCAAAACACTGGTTGCATTTATTATTATTGGGATTCACTTAGCAACCGGTTTAGTATAATACAAGTTAAAAGTTGCCTTTGAATTTTTTAGATGGATCTTATCTTAGTGAGTAAATTTGAATTAACTAAGGTTGTTTTGGAGGGAAATATTCTGGAAAAAGCAGAAGAAGTCAAAAAAATCGAAGACCGACTATTGAAAGAAGAAAAATTTGTAGTTGAATCTATTCATTTTGCTTTTGGCAAAGAACAAGTCGAATCGGATTTTAAAGCGATTCTAGATAGTTTGGCGGTAGTGCTGAGATTGCATCCTGACTGGAAACTCCGCATTGAAGGGCATACCGATTCTTGGGGAACCGAAGCTTACAACCAAGATGTTTCAAAACATCGCGCAGTTGCAGCAAAAGTGTATCTATTGCACATTGGGGTAGACCCAACTCAACTCGTAAAAGCCCTGGGATTAGGGATGAGCCAACCGATTGGAGATAATGAAACTCCAGCAGGACGTTATAAAAACCGTCGTGTGGAATTTAAATTAGAAAAATAAGAAATCCTGCCATTTTAAGAGATTGCTTATTCCAATCGAGTTGGATAGAAGCAACACAAAGAGACCCCTTATCAGCTTTCTGATAAGGGGTCTCTTTTATATTGGAGGATTATCCGATTAGATCGTTTGTTTTAAAGAAGTTACTTTGATTTGAAGGACTCGATTGATGAACGAAAATTTTTCTTTCATCATATCAAATTCGGCACCCGAATCAAGGAACGATCCGACTGCTTCTAGTGAAAATCCAGCGCCTGGTCCGATGGTTCCGATTACTTCTTTGCTACCTAATGTAAGCTTTACTTTAGGATTTTTAGCAAGATTTTCTTCAGTTTTAGCCATACCAGCAGCAGGGATGAGGAAAGTATCTTCTGATACGAGAGTCAGGTAGCTATTCCAAGTATTTGCGATATGTACATCGCCTTCTGCCCAAGTTACAATCGAGACAACCCCTTCGTGGTTAGCAACTTCTTTAAATTTTTCTGTAAACATAATAATCGCTCCAATCAAATATATTATAGACATTTGTTATCTTTAATTAGAGTAGCGAAAAACAGGAAGAATGTCAAATAAAAAGTTTCATCTTGACGAATTTTGGATTATCTCGTAAGGTAAAATAGGATCAATGAATGGAGGTTAGAAAAATGCAATTTGGAGTCGGAGTGGAGTATGCTTTACATTCACTTTTTTATATGATCGAAATACCTCAAGGGAAAACGATCGGTATCAAGGATTTGGCGATGCTAAATAGTATTTCAGAATCCTACTTATCTAAAGTCTTTACAAGATTGCGGAAAGAAGGAATCGTTCACTCGGTGCCTGGAGTGAAAGGGGGCTACGAGCTAGCCAAACCTTCCAGCGAAATTTCTTTTTGGGATATTATTGCAGCTGTCGAGGGGACTGCTTATGGTTTTCAATGCTTAGAAGTCCGCAAAAAGAATATCCTGGCTGAGCCGAATGATTTTTCTAATGGTTGCCCTTGCTTGATTAAGGTAATTATAAATGAGGCAGAGGAAAAAATGCGGGATCATTTGCGTAGTAAGTCTTTAGCATGGCTTCATAAAACCGTATACAAAGATTTTTCTAAAGAAAAGAAAAAGAAAATAAGTGAGTGGATCATCAAGGTAGTTGGTGAAAGTTAATCAAATTTATTTTTTGCAAAGCGATCTGAGATAACCACTTTATTTCTCTGAAAAATGATGGTGCTTCATCGGAGCGTCATCATTTTTTTGTTGAACCGAGGTGGAAGGTATAATTTTGCTAAAAACCGCTTTATTGTGCTAAAATATACCTCATGAAATGACTTGATTATAGTAAGAAGGGTGGACTTATAGATGGATGGAATTACTTGGTTTTTGATATTAGTACCCATGCCTGCGACCATTGTGTGGTCCCTTTATGATTATGTAAAAGACTGGGGGAAATCAAAGTGAATCCAGTTTTAATTACTTTTATAATTTATTTGGTTTGTATGATGCTGATCGGAGTGATTGCTTATCGGATGACCGAATCATTCTCCGACTATATCTTAGGTGGACGAGGGCTTGGGAGCTGGGTGACGGCTATTTCGGCGCAAGCTGCCGATTTTAGTGGCTGGTTACTTATGGCTTTGCCTGGAGCGGTCTATGCGACTGGTTTGGGAACCGAAAGCATTTATATTTGTATTTCTTTATGTATCGGAACCATGCTGAACTGGAAATACGTAGCGGCTCGGCTTCGGATTTATACGGAAAAAGCAAAGAATTCAATGACTCTTTCGAGCTTTTTTGGCAATCGTTACCGTGATGAGTCCAATATTATTCAGGTAGTGACTTCTTTGTTTACCATTATTTTCTTCACTCTCTACTGTACCGCTGGCTTTGTAAGTGGTGGAGTCCTTTTCGAATCTCTTTTTGGGATTGATCGAAATACAGCTACTTTGGTGGGTGGATTTGTCATTGTGTTTTACACTTTCTTAGGTGGCTTTTTAGCAGTAGTTTACACCGAAGTGATTCAAGGATTTATTATGTTTAGCTCGTTGCTAATCACTGTTATTTTAGCCACTTTATTTGCTGGTGGTGTGGATGTGATTTACCAAAATGTACTCGCAGTGAATCCGGATATTTTGAGTGCAGTAAAGACCATTTCTTATGAAAAATTGGCTTCTGGTGCGACTTGGACTACAACAGGAAACGTGACGGCTATGACGATTATTTCGGCTTGTGGTTGGGGTGTTGGCTACTTTGGGCAACCTCACATCTTAGCTCGCTTTATGGCTTTGAAGTCTCACAAAGAGATGACGAAGGCTCGCTTGATCGCCATGACTTTTGGTAATGTGGTTCCTCTCTATAGTGCTATGCTGGTGGGAGTAATTGGAGTAGCGATTTACAATGGGACACACGCATTGGAGAACCCAGAGACCGTCTTTATCCAGATGGTAAGGCAAATGTTCAATCCTTGGTTAGCTGGCTTCTTCCTTTCCGCAGTGATGGCGGCGATCATGAGTACTTTGAGTTCTCAGCTTCTTGTGGCTTCTAGTTCTTTCACAGAAGATATTTATAAAGGAATTCTTCGCAAAGGGAAAGCCAGTCAATCTGAATTGATGTGGGCGGGTCGGATCACAGTGCTGGTTATTTCGGCTATTTCACTAGGCTTATCTTTTT
>JAGOHU010000122.1 GCA_017995975.1 Negativicutes bacterium | reverse complement strand
ATACAAAGGTTTGAGTAAATCATATGGAATTACTCTTTCTATGTCAAGAAAAGGAAATTGCTACGATAATAGTGTAATTGAAGGATTTTTCAGTATACTTAAAACAGAATCTATTTATCGTTCAAAACCAAGGAGTTTTAAAATGGCAAGGCGAATGGTAGATGAGTATATTCGCTTTTACAATACTCAGAGACTTCAATTAAAAAGCGGACAAACTCCGCTCGAAAGACGAAGTTTATCCGCTTAATTTTAAATTTACGATAGGGTTTTATTTTATTGTCCCACTTTTAGGGTGCAGAGCAAATCAAGGAAGGAAATTTCTTCTCATTTTCTATTCTAACATCTGATTATTCGGCTTGTTTTAAGGTTCTATCCCAATGAGTATTAAAGGAACTGGTGGGTTATTTCGTCCTTGACGATAAATATTATACACTTCGCTTTCATAATAGGCTATGCCATTCGACATTTGCAAAGTCATTGCTTTTGTGGGAATAATTTCAATACCTACATCGATTTTATTCGCTAGATAAAAAGATAGATGTTTTACAAAAAGATCGTATGCTACAAAAGCATACTTACCAAATTGAAATTCAATAGCCACCTTATTCTTCAAATAACCGGTTTGATTATACGAATAAAAAGCAGTTTCTCCTGCTTCTTCGATGAGTCGTTTTTGTTCCGCTGCAGGTAAATTTACAGTTGCATAGGCAAGTTCCATATTTGACGTCAGATAATAGATTTCTCTTTCTTCAACCCAGTCTTTGCCATTGAATGAAGTTTTGAAAGCTTTATTAATCTCAACAGGATTATAAAGCATACTACCGAGACGGTTTTTTTCTTCTGATTTTTTAGTCATAAAATCTTCTGCATTGATATTTTCAATGATCTCTTTTATTTCTTCAAGCAATTCAGGGTGTTGAGTAACTAAAAACTCATACCCATTCAGGTGTGAATGAATATATTTTATTTTCATTAATATACCCCTTTTCCTTTCCACTCTTCTGGAATTTGAGCTGTAGACTCATTTTTTGGTACATGTACTTTGGCATCTACTGGTCGCATTTTTAGTCGACCAGCGCCTAATTTTTCAAGCCGCTCTTGAGCAATATCACAGTACTCTTTTTCCTTATCGACAGAGATTCCAATTCTATTATTTTTTACTGCACTAATCAAGGTGGACCCAACTCCGCCATAAGGGTCCAGTACAACATCCTTTTCGTTGCTTAAGGCCAAGACCAGCCGATCTACCAATTCAACTGGAAATTGGCAGGGATGAGAAGTTTTCTCAACATGATTACTTTTGACATTTACGATATTCCAGACTTCTTTATCCCAGTCGCTTACAACAATTTCCCAAATGTCAGATGGGTTTTTTCCTTTCGGATTACCTGATAATTTCCCCTTTTTTTCCCCTTTATAATGTTTTTTTCCTGGGTATTTAGATGGAATCCGTACATCATCTAAATTAAAGGTGTACTCATCGCTTTTTGAAAACCACAATATGGTCTCATATCTTCCGCTAAATCTGAAATTTGCATGAAGTCCATGTCCAAATTTCCATATAATTCTATTTCTCAATTTTAATCCTAAGTCTTTAAAAATTTGATAATAGTAAAAATCAAGAGGGTATACTTCTTTGTCATGGATGTAGTTGCCTACTTCCCAAGCGATACTGCCATTTGGTTTTAGAACTCGTATCAATTCACGGATAACCTGCTTTTGTTTTTCTAAGTACTTTACTATGGTAGTTCTGTTTTCGTATTCTTTTCCTATGTTATAGGGAGGCGAAGTTACAATCAAATCAATACTTTCATCCTTTCGGTTTTTCAAAAAATTTACAACATCATCATGAACCACTTTGCTCTTCATCTAAAATACGCTCCCACCCCAATTTATCAACTAATTTATAGTAACATAAGGTGACCTAAATATCTATTTCCACTTTCTACGTTTATAGCTTATTTGAATCCCTATAAATCTATAGTAAATCAACATTCAGTTCTCTCTCTAAAGTAATTCTTTATTTCTATTTCACCTTAAAAATCAGTTATTATAAATATTTATCGTCTTTATTATAATTTTAATTACCATATATTACAACATTTTTATAGGTCATCAAAAGGACATTATTTTGTTTGTTACTTCTTAATTTCAATTTGATCAATCATTGTCTGATCTTGTTTATAAGCTTTAATTTGTAGAGAGTCTCTTGTCCCTTCGAGAACGATATAATTCGGCATATCAACTGGATTGAAAAAAACTTGATCCACTAATTGGGCTTGGGTATTTGGATAGGCTTTAGTACCACTTCGGCCGGTAGTAATGTATACGGTACCAGAGGAATCTACTGTGCTTTTTTTTAATGGTGCTGTGCGGGCATAAATATGGGTGTGTCCACTAAAAACCAAATCTACTTGGTAGTCATCAAAAACAGGACTAAATACGCGCCCTATTTCATTTAACTGTCCATTTGTCCAGACTCCACGGTGCATCAGAACCACTTTCCAGTTTTTGTGAGTCTGAGCCAAATCCTGAGCTAACCATTTTTTCTGATCGGCCAAAAGATTGGGGTTCCATTTACGTAGTTCTCCTTGCTGAGTATTCAAGACAACAAAATGAATATCTCCATAATCATAAGAGTAAGCATGTCTTTTTAAATCATCGGGGCCATTTCCGGGCACAGCAAATAATGCCAAGTAAGTTTGGGGCTGTGTAAATGTTGCGTTTAAACCGTAGACTTCATGATTCCCCATTACTGGAGAAAATGGGATTGCCTCTAGTAATTCTGCTGCATTTCTAAACCAAGCTTGCCATTCATGATCCTTTTGCCCATTATCTACCAAATCGCCTATATTAATAAAAAAAGCTGTGTCTTGATTGGCTTGCCAAGCTTTCTCCGCTGTTTGACCCCAAACGTCATAGTTTATTGACTGGGAATCTCCAAAAATCATGGCTTTAAATGAAGCACCATTCACCGCTTCCGCTTCGGTATAAAAGGACCGCCAGGTGGATTGCCATTCTTCCACTCGGATTCGGTATTCGTATTCACTGCCAGCTTCTAAATTTTTTAATCGAACTGTATAGATTCGGCGCTGATTCCCTTGGGAAGTGGAGATTTCCTCGCCGAGTGCAGTCTTTAGCTGGCTTTCGCTATCTCCTTTTTTACGTATTTCAAGATAGGAAGGGAGTCTATAATCCCTCAATTGCCATGATATGGTTCGTTCGTGTTTCATATCTGCTGAGACAACTTGCATAATATGATCTGCCTTTATCGGGTCTGCTGTATAAGCTTGTTTGAATCCCCAACCGATGAGTATACAGCAAATCAGCAAAATATAACTTAGGTATTTTTTAAATTTTTTCATTTTTATCCTCTAGGTTTCTATTTTATTCTTTTTTGTTCAAAAAATCCTATGGTTCATCTATTATGCCCTCTTTTGGCTTTTCTATACAATAAAAACAGAAAAGTCATGATCAACCCACCGGTGATTCCCCTTCCGAGTAGGGAAAGTCGTGAGCTGACCCATAATGGGGAGCGAGGACAATGAATGGGTAAAGGGACTGTGTTTTTATCATCAATACTATTCTTCGAATCTTCTTTTCTGCTCTAATTATAGCAAAGTTCCAGTGACTGAGGAAAAAATTACTGTTTTTGTACTAATGAGCGATAACTCAAATAATGACGAGATTCCTCTTTTCTTGAAATCTTTTTTAGTGCTGAACTACCATAACGATTGATTTATTAGCCAACATTATTTATCGAAATTTTATTCAGCATTTCACTGAATAAACCAATTTTTTCTCCTGTTGTAGCAATTTTGTGTTAGTTTTCCGTGGTATGCTGAAAATACTAAGTAATTTCTTTCACTCTATCGGTCTAGTAAAGGAGAATTCCTATGATTTTAGAAGAATTTTTAAAAGAAATCACTCCTCCTTCCTCAGCAATAAGAGAAGTTGCCGAAAACCGGTGGCAGCAAATCGCGAAGCCTCTCAAGGGCTTAGGCCATCTTGAGGAAATTCTGGTTCGAATTGCAAGCCTTACGGAAAATCCGAAATTTCACATCTCCAAGCGTTGTGTGGTTCCCTTTTGTTCTGATAATGGTATTGTGGCGGAAGGAGTTACTCAGACAGATCAAAGTATAACCGCCATTGTGACTCGTAATTTTATCCATGGTAAAACAAGTGCCTGTATTATGGCCAAGTCCGCTTCTTGCGATGTTATTCCTGTCGACATTGGCGTCGCCGCAGACTTGACCGGAGAAAAATTAATTCATCATAAAATTTCTTATGGCACAAAAAATTTTACCAAAGAACCTGCCATGAGCCGTAATCAAGCCTTCATTGCAATTTTGTTTGGAATTAGATTAGTAAAACAACTCAAAAATCAAGGCTATCGGTTGATTGCTACTGGTGAGATGGGGATTGGCAATACCACAACGAGCAGTGCAGTCGCTTCTGTGTTGCTCCAGCAAGACCCAGCGATCATGACTGGACCTGGGGCTGGGCTTTCGCCGGAAGGAGTCGCTCGAAAAATCCAAGCCATTCAAAGAGGAATCGACCTTCACCAGCCTGACCCGACGGATCCAATCGATATTTTACAAAAAGTCGGTGGCTATGATATTGCAGGAATGTGTGGAATTTTTCTGGGTGGAGCCATCTATAAAGTACCTATTCTCTTAGATGGCTTGATCTCTGGTGTTGCAGCATTGTGTGCCACCCGATTGGCTCCCAATGCTAAGAAGTGTATGATTGCTTCTCATCTTTCAAGCGAAAAATCTGCCAAATTGATTTTAGAAGAATTAGGGCTCACCCCTTTGATTCATGGTGATTTTTGCCTTGGTGAAGGAACTGGAGCCATCGCGGCAATCCCCTTATTGGATATGGCCTATGCGGTATATCAGGGGATGCCCACCTTCGAAGAAATCGCAATGAAAGCTTACGAACCTCTGAAAAAATAATGGGTCAAGGAGTATTGAGATGAAAAATCTTTTTCAATCCCTCGCAATTGCTTTCTCCATGTATTCTACTATCCCGATGCCCCAATTCATCTGGAGAAAAGAGAATCTGAATTATGCTCTTTGCTTTTTTCCTCTGATTGGGTTGATCATCGGAGGAGTGCTCTATGGATGGTTTTTTCTCGCCCAATTACTTTCTCTCAATCTAGTTTTAACCGCCTGTGGAGCGACTTTGATACCTCTGGCCATTACGGGAGGTATCCATATGGATGGTTTTTGCGACACTGTGGATGCCCTTTCTTCCCATGCTTCACAAGAAAAGAAGCAAGATATCCTCAAAGACCCTCATGTGGGCACCTTTGCTATTTTAGGCTCTATGGCCTATTTTTTGTTCACCTTTTCCTTATGGTCTCAATATTCCTCTACACCTTTGACCAACCTTATTTTGGGCTTTTCTTTCGCTCTCAGCCGCAGTCTAAGTGGTATACTG
>JAGOHU010000121.1 GCA_017995975.1 Negativicutes bacterium | reverse complement strand
TCCTCTTGTTCGAGTTCAGATTGTTGATAAGGCAGTCAAAGATAAAAGTTTGGAGAGAGTTCTTGCCTATACAAATGAACTGAATGGAAAATATAAGATTTTTAAATATTATGTAACTACTGAAGGAGCCTTAATGCTGGATTGTTGTCTTCCTTCAAATGGGGAGAGCTTTGATGGTGAGCTAGTTCGGGTGGTTTTGGATGTGGTTTTAAAACACCTAATTGAAGAATATCCAAAATTGATGATCCAAGTATGGGGGGACAATCAAGGAGTTAATTAACTAGGGAAACTTTCTTTTCGGACTTTAAACCAAAGGAGGGAGATCGTGAATGAACAGGGTAGAAAAAATTCTTTGTCCGATTGATCTAAAGGAAGATAATGATAAAGTTCTTATCACAGCTGCTTCGGTGGCAAGAGCATTTCAAGCCGAATTAGTGTTGGCTTATATTACTCCGAAATTTGTAAAATACTCACAGCGTGAATTTGACTCATCTTCCCAAAATCCTTTTATGAAAAAGCTAATTGATGATGGACGCCAGAAATTAGAAGAAGTACTTTCGAGTGAAATCTTAAAAGGGATTTCGTCATCGGTGCTAATTTTATCTGGTAGTGCAACCGAAGAGATTTTAAAAGCGATCGAACAACAGGAGGTTGATTTAGTGATTATGGGGACCAGTGGGAAAGAAGGCTGGGATCACTTTATTCTTGGGTCGGTAGCTCAGAATGTACTTCGGGGTTCTAACGTTCCGGTGATGACTGTCAAACCAGAATAAATGAGTAGCTAAAAAACTCTCCTTCCGGAGAGTTTTTTTCATTGATGAGCATCATCGGCAGTAATGAAAGGTACTTTTAGTTCTTTTGGCGAAATAGTAGTCAGGAGAAGTTAACGTATTAAGGAGAGAAATAGTGTGACAGGACGAACGCAGGGGATTTTAATGTTGTTGGTAGCCTCTTTGATATGGGGGACTGCTTTTGTAGCCCAAAGTGTGGGGATGGAGCATGTAGGCCCTTTTACTTTTAATGGGGCTCGCTTTTTGGTGGGGGCTCTAGTGCTGACTCCAGTGATTTGGCTAAATTCTCGCACATTGTCGGGCAAGGGGAAATCAGAAAAACCAGCAAGCTCGAAGCTTCTGATGAAGGGTGGGCTATACTGTGGCTTGATTATCTTTGTCTCCTCAACGTTACAACAGATGGGGATTTTGCATACTACAGTAGGGAAAGCCGGCTTTATTACCTCATTATATATTGTGATAGTCCCCTTATTGGGTTTGTTCTTGCGAAAAAAAGTGGATGGGCTTATTTGGGGCTGTGTGCTACTAGCGGTAGCGGGTATGTATTTGCTCTGCATCAATGAGTCATTCGCTTTAAACCAAGGGGATTTGTTTATCTTACTTTGTGCAATTGGATTTGCGACTCATATTTTGGTGATCGATCATTTTTCACCCCTTGTGGATGGGGTGAAGCTATCGGCACTTCAATTCTTGGCTTGCAGTGTGCTAAGCACGATTGCGGCCCTACTATTTGAGCAACCCACATGGGAATCTATCTTGGTAGCCTGGAAGCCGATCCTCTACACGGGACTACTTTCCTGTGGTGTTGCCTATACTTTCCAAATTTTAGGTCAGAAATATGTGGCCCCAGTGATTGCTTCTTTGATACTTAGCCTCGAATCCGTCTTTGCCGTATTGTCGGGCTGGATCATTTTAAACGAAGTGCTAACTCAAAAAGAAATGTGGGGCTGTGTCTTGCTCTTTATTGCGATTCTTTTGGCTCAAATGCCAGAATTTTTTAAAAAGAAAAAAAGTGAAGTTTAGTTCAAAGTTGAAACACAATTATTCGGACAGATTAGTTATAATATAGATAGTCTATAGTAAAAGGGGAAATAAATTTTGCCAAGTCAACGAAATAATACAATCGAATATTTACGGGGCATTGGGATGCTTGGAGTGATTGGAATTCATACGGGGGCCTATGCGCTAGACAACCCTCAGGTGAATATTCACCTTTTTGCTCTTTTGGAGATTGTGACTCGCTTTTGCGTGCCGATTTTCTTTTTTATCTCGGCTTTTGGTCTTTTTTTGCGATTTGATCCAGAAAAGCCTTTTCACTATGGAAAATTTTTGGTACAGCGATGTCGAAGTTTGATCATTCCTTTTTGGGTGTGGACTGCTTATTATTTGTGGTTTTATGGCTATAAGTATAGTGTGAATCCTTGGCTGGATTGGGAGAGGGTATGGAAGTCGTTTCTGCTGGGTCAAGCATCGTATCATATGTATTTTATGGTAATTCTAATTTGGTTCTATCTTTTGATGCCTATATGGCGGTGGATTGTGATCCGAGTGTGGGATTGGCCGATCAAGTTTTTGCTGGTTCTATTAGTTGTTCAGATTGGTTTTAATTACTACTCTAGCTATATGAGGATGCCGAAAGTGGAAGGGTATTTTTGGAATCTATTGATTGAGTATCGGCAAAGCTATTTGGTGCTTCACTACTTGTTTATTTTTTTATTTGGCGCTTTGTGGTCTGCACGTCTCGAGTACTTCAATCAGATTATCGTTACTCATACTAAAGCAGTAAAACGATTCTTTTATCTGACCCTGGTGGGGATGCTAGGCGCTTATTACTTCTGTTTGGGAGTATGGAATTATCGGCCTGACGAGGCGGTCAATACAGTCCATCAGCTCAATCCAATTGGGGTGCTTTATACACTTGCGGCGACTATGTTTTTCTATGGGACCCTGAGCCAAGGAAGCGAAGAGTCGAAAGGAAAGAAAATTCTAGGTATACTAGGACATTATTCATTTATGATCTATTTGATTCATCCAGCTATGATGTATTTTGTGGAGCGGTTGTTAATTATTGATCGCTGGGTAATGGATATCCCCGTAGCGATTCTATTTTACTCGTTGGTAGTCTTAAGTAGTTTGCTTTTTGCTTGGGTGGTAGAAGAAATCGTTCGAAAAGTGCCAATGCTTTCCAATTTTATTGGGATTAAAGTGAATACTAGGTAATTTAATAGAAAATAACAGGTGGTAAGGATGAAAAAAATAGTGGGAGTACTTTTGTTCCTTTGTCTGATTGGCGGCGGGCTGTTTGCCTACTCGGATCGGATTAGCTTTTTTAAATTAGGAGAAGTAGAGTATCTAACTCAGATTGTTACGGAAGACATGAAACATAGTCGGACGATTTCGTGGCAAGCCAAGCAATGGGATGAGTCCTTTGAAGTGGAGTATAGAAAGAAAGGTTCTTTTTCTACTCAATCAAAGAAGTGGAATCTAAAAAAAATGCCCGTAACCCAAGGGGAAGAGCGGTTTATTTATACGGTTCATTTGGATCAGCTTGAAGCTGGAAGTGAATATGAATATCGAATCATTTCAGGCTGGAAGAAATCTTTGTGGAAAAGCTTTAAAACTGAGCCAGAAGGAGATCAAACCTTCAAAGCGATTATCTTTGGAGATTCTCAGTCAGCCGATTATGATTTGTGGGGAAAAACGAGCCGAGTTGCGTGGGAAAGAAATCAAGATGCGTCTTTTTTTATTGGGATGGGCGATTTGGTGGATAACGGACAGCAGACCTATCAATGGGACACTTGGTACAATCAAGGAAAATCCTTATTTACCCACTTGCCAATGTCTCCACTCATGGGAAATCACGAAGCTTATAGCCTGGATTGGCAAATGGCGAGACCCGAAAATTATCTGGCTTTGTTTTCTTTGCCCTCAAATGGACCTGATGGGCTAAAAGGATATGCTTATTCTTATGATTATGGGGAGGTTCATTTTGTAGTTCTCAGTAGTTTGATCAAAGAGTTGAAAGAATTTGAACCGGACCTATTTGCAAAACAAGAAAAATGGTTGGCTCAGGATTTGGGGGCCACAAAAAAGAAGTGGAAAGTGGTTCTAATGCACCATGGGTTGTGGCGTTTTCCTTTTAATGGTTCTTTTAATGAAACCGGACAAACCTTTATGCCGATTTTTGATAAATATCAGGTCGATCTAGTCTTTTCAGGTCATGTTCACTCTTATTCACGAAGCTTTCCCTTAAAAGATGGGGTGAAAAGTGGTCAAGGAACGGTTTATATTTCCACCGGTCGTAGTGGTGATCGAGTGTGGCCCCGGTCACCAGGTAAGCCTTTGGATGCAGTTTTCTATAATCCAATTGATCAGCCCAATTATCTCACTCTGGAAGCTTCAAAAGAGAGCTTGCAGGTGAAGGCCTTTAACTTGGATGGGACTTCAATTGATCAAGTGAAGATTGAGAAGTGATGAGAAAGAATTAGCAGCAAATAGGCAATAAAAAATCCCTTGAAGAATTTCTTCAAGGGATTTTTCGCAGACCAAAGAGAGTAAAACTTTTTATAAATCGAATTATAGCGTTTGCCGCTTATGGTTTTCTATCTGCTTCTTCTGGGTCGATTACATGGTATAAATGTTAGAGTTGGATTGATACTCTAGGGCAGTTAATGGCTCTATTCTCTACATATCTGTACCTACTTTGGATTGCATTTAATTATTCGTAATTTTGATGTACGTTCCCGTAAAACAAGAAAAACTACCTAAGTTTTCGTAGCGACTTTTGTCGCACTGCAACTAAGGCAAGCCTTCCTAATCATTTTACTTGGGAAGTACATCCCATGAGATATTGGCCCTTAATTTTTTGGGGACTAACAGGATTATACTAAAGCCATTAAGATGTTGTTACTATTGCAACTATTTATTTTAAAGATATGCAATGCCCCGAGCGGCGATTTTTACTTTTCCTGTGATTGTGAGTGTGGTGATTGAACCACTTGAATAGCCTACTTTTACTACGATGTCACCGCCGGGCTGAGCGATGGGGGCGTTGATTGATTGTTGCGCTTTATGGGCTAGATATGCACCAATGGCGGCAGTGCCAGAGCCACAACCACGCTCCCAGATGAGACTGTCGGTAGATTTTACATAGACTAGGGGGGTGATTCGATATTCTTTTTCCTCAAGGAGCATCAATCCAAGTGCATCAGTTTCAAAGCGATTTTGCCAAGCTTGGGTCGCTTTTTCTGCAAAATAGATATCTTCTTGGGTCACTGACTGAACTGGTAGGATGATATGAGTGATCCCATCTAGATACACCACAGTAAGGTCATAGCTTCTTTCTTCTAGCATGAGAGTAGTTAGCTCAATTTTGCTTGGTGTAGGTAAGGTTAACGAGGTAAGAATGTGATCTTCTTTTCGAGTGACTTCACATTGAATCAGCTGCTCGGTGCCAGAGGATTCGATTGGTATTTGCGTTTGAATCTCCAAAGGAAGGTCTCTATCAATAGAAAGCAATGCGGCTAAGGATAAAGTTGCATTGCCGCAGAATTCGCCACCCATCATTTGGATTCGAGCCCAACTATCGGGATAAAAAAGGGGAGCTTCAATAAAGCCTACTTGCTCGGCAAAAACGCTATCATAGTTCATTAATTGGCTGGCG
>JAGOHU010000120.1 GCA_017995975.1 Negativicutes bacterium | reverse complement strand
CACCTACGCAGTAGATCAAGCTTGCATCAATAAAAGCACCGGTAAATTTACTCGAATCGCCTTTGCTAAAACGGCGAGAAATTTTTTCACAGGCCTTTGTCATGCACTGATCAATATCGATGAGTTCACCTAGTAATGTGCCTAGTGCTAGGCTAGTTATCAAGATTAAAAAGTTTTGACTTTTAAAAGTCATCTGAATCCCTAATATAATTACTCCCAGTGGGATGACCTGGAGCATAGCTGTTTGGATTTTCTGAGGAAAACGGCTTCCTAGGAGAAGTCCGATCGTTGAACCAAGAAGAATAGCAAGAGTATTTACAATTGTGCCGATCATAAAATAGAAAATCCTTTCATCAATAAAATAAGAGCTTCTCCGATTATAACACGGAGAAGCTCTTAGGATAAGAAGAACTACTTACCCAAGAAGTATAAACATTGATACAAATGCAGCTGCGATCATAGGCAGAGCATTTCGTTTGGTTAATTCAATCGGATCAATTTTAGCAAGGCCAGCAAGTACGATCGCTGCGCCAGCTACAGGCGAGAAGCTACGTCCCCAAGAACCAGTCAAAAAGGCTTGCGAACCCATATCCATAATGCCGAAACCAAAATCAGTGGCATGGGGAGTGATGGATTGATTGAAAGCCAGGGTAGCTGCATCACCGGAGCCCGAAAGAAAAGCAATAAGCATGGGGCCTAAGGTGGCAGCGAATTTGGCAATGGCTGTAGAATTTTTCATAAAAGTGATCAATGAGTCAGTCAGTCCAATTGCTTTCATTCCAGCAGTAAATGAAGCTGCACAAATGATGATCCCAATTACTGCTCCGTAAGCTTCGCCCATTCCGGCAAAGAATTGTTTTGAAGTATCTTGGAAATAAGCAAAACTTTTCTTCGTATCCGAAGAGAGTGAGACGAGAAAAGCAAGCCCAGAACCCATTAACATGGCTTGAAGAATTGTAATCACTGGTAGTCCTAAGGTTTTCATTCCGAATAATGGGGCAATGTCTTTCTGGATTTTCGGATTAGTCGCGACCAATAAGATGAGAGGAATAATCGGAACAAAAGCTTTAATTGGGTTTACACGAAATACTTCTGTAGTACCGGTTCCAGCATCCGGTGCGATATAGCCAGATGTTTCTTTTCGAAACATTGCAAGACAAGTCGACAAGATCATGATCGTTGCGAGGCCACCTAGCACTGCGGTTGTATGGTTTCCAATCACAATCATCGGATCGACTTTTGCAAGACCCGCCACAATTGGAATATGAGAGGTTCCCGGGTTGAAGGCCGAGCCCCAGGTGCCAGCGAACACAGCGGCTGCGGCGGTTGCTGGGTGGATACCTGCGCCTACAAGAGCGGGGATAAGAACTGCACCAACTGCTGCGGCACTGCCAGCTGCACTGGTCAAAGAGATATTAATTAAAAAGGTAGCTAAAATTGCACCAGGTACCAGGATGGGGCGCATGGCAGAGAGTGGTTTGGTCAAAGCATGAACCAAATGTTGATCACATTGAGTGAGCTTTAGTACATAGGCAAAACCCATTACACTACAGATAATAGGAACAAGCGATTTATTCACCATAGCACTTTCAAATTCCATGATAGCAAACCAAGGCTTGCCGGCAACTGTTGCCATGAGGAGACCTGCTAAAAATAAAGCCAACCGGGTTTCTACTTTTTTGATGATTGCGACGAATGTGAGTATAACGATAATTGCACCGATCCAAATCACAAGAATCACTCCTTCTAAAATATATAAAATTCTTCTATTAAATTCGTGATGAATTCGTTACATTCCTGCTACGCAATCATGTATACAAGTTGGCTTTGAAATCAAGAATCAGATAGGCAAAAAAATGAGATTGTGGTATAGTCAGAGGGTAAAATTTGTTAAAATGCAACGAAATTTGTAGGGGGATTAGAGATGAAAAAGTGGTTAGTTTTATTTGTCGGTATACTTTATTTAAGTATTGCAAGCATTGGTTTTGGAGCCCCTAAAAAAGATGATGTATCTATTTTGCTTTATCCCAAAGTTGGGGCTGTCATTTTTATGGATGAAGGTCTCCGAGGGGACGATAAAGTTTTAGATCAGGTAGAAAAAGCAATTCAACAAAAAATGTTAAAAGAAAAAAATATCAACTATCTCAATATTGGATTGATGAAAGCTAAATTTCAAGAATATACCTTCCGGAAAAATATTGCGGATGGAAATAATTTATACCCTTATGGATCAGCGACACTAGAGCAACTAGCTACTTTCGGTCAGGAAAATAACTTGATGAATCTGATTGTAGTGGAAGCTTATTTAAAAGATGTGAACGAAAAGCAAGATAAAGCTCGTCCGGGCGAGGAGATTAAGTCGGCATTTACTTCTCAAGTAGAGATTAAAATAAAAGTGATCAGCCCGGCTCGAGGAGCAATCGTAGAGGAGCATTCATTTATTGCTGATGGAAAATCAAATGTGGCGATTCGTTCCTATTGGTCAGCAGCTACCAAGGCGATCGGAAAAATGAAATCGGATTGGAAAGTCATTTTTACTAAATAAAAAATTAACTGTGAAGGGAGGAGAAGGCGATCGATATTCGTCATTTGTTGTGCTTTGTCGAAGTGGCCAAATATGAAAGCTTCACAAAGGCAGCTGATTCCCTTTATTTGACCCAACCTACGATCAGTAAAATGATCAAATCCTTAGAAGAAGATTTAGAGGTTGTACTGATTCGCCGATCTACCAAAAAAGTAGAACTGACTGATGCAGGAAAAGTAGTTCTTCTCCAAGCTAAAAAAATTGTGGAATCGGTTCAAAATCTAGAAAATGAGTTGAACGATGTACTGCAACTACGCAAAGGGGTCATTCGGCTTGGTATTCCGTCTATTTTGGGGAGCTTATACTTCTCCATGATTATTGCAGTATTTTCCAAATCTTTTCCCCTCGTGGAGGTGAAAATCTGCGAAGGAGATTCGGCTCAGTTGCTGGAGAAAACATTGGCTGGCGAGATTGATATCTGTGCAGCATTTGGTAAAAAGTTGAACCCTCTGTTGGAATATTGGGAAATCGTGGATGAGCCTCTTATTCTCATGCTGCCCAAAACACACCCACTTGCCAAAAAAGAATCTCTTTCTTTTACAGAATTGCAAGAGGAAAAATGGATTCTTTATACAGATGGAGCCGGGATCAACCAGGTCATCCAGGACTACATTCTGCCAGATCAACTAGCCAAACAAACTCTTTGCCAAAGTGGCCAGTGGGATTTTATCGCAGAGCTAGTAAATCACGGAGCTGGAGTTGCTCTGCTTCCAAAAAGTATTTGTCAGAGATACTATAAAAAAGAGATAGCAATGGTCGAGCTTATT
The DNA here is from genome assembly GCA_017995975.1 of Negativicutes bacterium. Classification (GTDB taxonomy): domain Bacteria; phylum Bacillota; class Negativicutes; order JAGOZY01; family JAGOZY01; genus JAGOHU01. Next base: position 2,132 of record JAGOHU010000120.1, on the reverse strand, counting down.
GAGCAGCCTAAGGTTTCAAGTTACCTAGCATGGCGGACCGACCGCTACTTATCTCAAGCGGCAAAGCAGTGGCTTGAGTTTAGTAAAAATTACTTTTTGTCCTTAAGATCATAAAAAAAGGAAGAGATTTTTTTCTCTTTCTTTTTTTGTTATGGAGAATGTGATAAACCGAACTATTTTGACATTAGAATTAATCTAAGATAGGGTAAAGGAGATTAATATTCGAAGGAGGAATCACTATGGAAAATCAAATAGAAAAACGAAAAGAAATTTCAACTTTTACCGATGCAGTGACAGAAGCGAGACGTTGTTTACAATGTGCTCGTCCGATGTGTAGAATCGGCTGTCCCATTGAGAACGATATACCTCAATTTATCAAAGCCTTAGCTCAAGGAAATATTGGTGAAGCCTCTCAGATCATCTCGGCTCGTAGCAATTTACCTGCGATTTGTGGACGGGTATGCCCTCACGAACAACAATGTGAAGCCAGTTGTATTTTGACCCACAAAGGTGCTGGGATTCGTATTGGAGAGCTAGAGAAATTTATTGCAGACCTAAGTAATGAATTAGTATTAGATTCCATTAAAATTGCTCCACGAGAGGGGAAAGTCGCTGTTATTGGCAGTGGGCCAGCAGGAATTACTGTGGCTGGCGACTTGGCGAAAATGGGCTTTTCTGTCACGATTTTTGAATCCCAATTGGAGCCTGGTGGAGTCCTGATTTATGGGATTCCGGAATTTCGTTTAGCCAACGACATTGTACGTCGTGAAATTGCCAAATTAACTCGCCTTGGTGTGGAGATTCGCACTCAAATTATGGTGGGCGAAGATGTTACCATCGAAAGCTTATTGGCTGAGGGGTATGATGCGGTATTTATGGGGACTGGCACTGCTTTGCCTAAAGTTTTGAATTTAGAAGGAAAAGAGCTGGATGGGATTACGACTGCCACCTACTTCCTAGGCAATGTGGTTTTGGCTAATGAAGGACATCTGGCACCTAAAGAAATTCCTGTCCAAAAAGGTGAAAAAGTGATTGTAGTCGGAGCAGGCAATGTGGCGATGGATGCAGCCCGTACTGCTATTCGCCAGGGGGCAGAAAAAGTTTCTGTAGTGTATCGCCGGACTGTGAAAGAGATCACCGCCCTTCCTTCTGAATACGAGCACGCTCTTGCAGAAGGTGTCGATTTTTGCTGGCTTTCCGAACCAGTCGCCTTTTTGGGGACTGATCGGGTAGAAGCCTTGAAAGTAGAAAAAATGGCAATTAACGAAGAAGGGAAATTGGTCGGAACTGGAACTTTTGAAGATATTCCAGTGGATAAAGTTCTCCTGGCAGTGGGACAAAGACCAGCAGCCCGTATTGTATCGACTACTGCTGGGATTGAAGTCGATGAGTCGGGCTATGTGATTACCCGAGAGCGTCCTTTTGGTATGACCACCCGTAGCGGTGTCTTTGCCTGTGGCGATGTGGTGCATGGGCCTGCTACAGTAGTTTTAGCAATGAAAGAAGCGAAGAAAGTTGCCTCTGGAATTGCGTCCTATATTGAAGCCATTAAATTGGTAGCTGATTTATAAAAGGCAGCAGGAATTTATCAAAATAAAAGCGAAGTGTAGCCTAATAGGAGGAGATATTATGAAAAAAATGACTGGATACTTTGATTTTGTTTGCCCTTATTGTTATTTAGGAACTGCATATGCAGAGAAAATGCAACGAGAAATTCCTTGTGAAATCAACTGGACTCCTGTGAATATTCATCCAGATCTGCCGCCAGAAGGGCAAGATGTATTTACGGCTTTACCTCATGTGACCGATATGAGTGAAAGATTGAGCCGATTGCGTAAATTAGGAGCTACGATCGACCTACCTTTTATTGAAAATTGCTGGGTTCCCAATACCCAAAAAGCCCTCGAAGCCATGGAATATGCCAGAGATCAGGGCAAAGAAAATATTTTTATGAAAAGCGTATTTAATGCTTATTTTGGTTCGGGACTCAATATCGCTGATGAAAAAGTGGTGGTCTTGCTGGCTGAGGCGGTTGGGTTAGACGGAAGCGAGCTCAAAAAAGCATGGCAAGAAAAACGCTATGAAGCTCGAATGAACGGCTACATTCAAGATGCTCAGAAGATTGAACTTGG
>JAGOHU010000119.1 GCA_017995975.1 Negativicutes bacterium | reverse complement strand
TGGTCTCAAGAATACACTAATTGCGTAAACAAGCATATCGAAATGTTCTCTCACAAAACAGATATTCAAGAAAAAATTAAAAAATATACTTTGCTATCTGAATGATAAAACAAGTAAATAACATAGCCAACTAAAAACCGCCTTTCGGCAGTCTACAGTATGAAAGCTCCTAGCGATAGGAGCTTTTTCTATGGGTAAATATGGTTGGGGAAGATGGATGAGAGGATATTAATTATATAGGGGGTATATATGGAAGGTTGGGTGAAGTTGTATCGGGTGGTGCAGGAGAAGCCTGTGTGGACTGGGGGGACGGATTTTCAGAAGGTTCTTTTGGTTGTGATTTTGTTGAATGTGAATCATAAGGCTAAGGAGTGGGAGTGGAAGGGTCAGAGGTATGAGGTGCAGCCTGGCCAGATGGTGACGAGCTTGGCTAGTTTGGTGAAGTTGATGGGAAAAGATGCGACAGTGCAGAAGGTGCGGGGTGGATTGGCTCGGTTGGTGAAGTTTGGATTTTTACGAGATGAGTCGACTAATCGAAATCGGCTTTTGACGGTGGTGAATTGGGAAGATTATCAGGGAAATTTCTCTAAGGAAATGGAGAGGGAAGAGGATGATCTTTTAGAAGACTTTTCAGGAAAAAATAAAAAAAGTCAAAAAACTAACATAGGGAATAGAGGTGTTAAAGCGACTAGGATCAAGGGGAGTTGCAGGACTGCTGGAGAAGAGTTAACAGGCAGGCAACAAGCTACTAACAAGCAGGTAACAACTAACAAGAATGATAAGAATGAGAAGAAGGGAAGAAGTAGTACTACCCAGCTTTCTCCTTTGAAGGATTTGTATGGGGAATTTGTGAGGCTGACTCCCACTGAGTATGAGGGGCTTGTGGGGGCTTATGGGGTGACTGGGACGAGACGGATGATTGAGCTGTTGGATCATTACAAAGGGTCGAGTGGGAAGAAGTATCAGTCTGACTATCGGGCGATCTTGAGCTGGGTGGTGGGTCGTTGGCAGGAAGAAGTGAGGAAGGGGCAGGGGGAAAATCAGAAGGGGGCGGCGGAGGTAGGTGGACTGTCGGATATTGAGAGGTTGGCCCGAGGGGAGAGCTTGGAGGAAGTGATGGGGAAATTTGGCTAGATTGGCTATAATGATTTATAATAAGAGAGAGAAATGTTTTTCAAAGAAAAGGTGGGAATGATGGCAACAAAAAGTTTTGTGAAAAATTTCAAATTAGTAAAAGAAAGCGAACCGTTTTTGTGTGCTGCTTTTGAGCCTACTCCGGTAGAAATGAAAACAGCAAAACCGAAAGCGATTTTTCTAAGAAAGAAGATTTAAAGAAAAGATATGCTAGTAAGTTAAAATAGAAGGTATCGATAAAATCCAGCAGGAATATACGATTGATTGTTTGAGCGATTTGATGGCGGAACTCGGAGAAGATTTGAGTCAAGAAGGAAAAATTTTCCGATTTTTTGTGTCCAAAAGACGAAGAATTAGAAGAATTTCTCAAAGAAATAGGTTCTTAGAGGTGACCTAATAAACATTTTTATATGGTGCTAAAGATGATGGCTTTCTTTATAAGTTGAAATGTGATTAAGGTATGTGAACTATATTATTTTATTAAAGAAAAAATAGAAATGAGTATTTTTATATTTTATGGTACAAATAAGGGGGGGCAATATGGGACATATGATTCAGTGTTTTATTGGGAATCCAATCGTAATAAAAAAAATTGTTTTACCGTTAAAACAGGTTACCACATCCATCTTAGATTTTCCCCAAGGATTGCAGTGCTTGTTTTTGTGCGATAATCTCTTTGACGCAATTCATAGTAATGTAACTATTTCTAGCAACAATGAAATTGAGCCATTTGTTTTTTTAGACCAAGCGATAAAAGACTATCTGGAAATGATTCAACCGGATGGATATTTTATATATGTTGAAACGGATTATTTTGGAGGAGAGGGGACACAAATCTCTGCTATTTTCAAAGATGGCAAAATATTAGAAACATATAAAGAAAACACAGCTAACATTGATATTACAATCCCTTGGCCAAATAGGCTTTTGGAATCACCCATTAACAAAGCATTGCGCTACATAGGTGTTATCCGAGATGGGCAGTTGGACGAATTTGATACTTTAGGATTAGGAAAATACAGACATATGCCTTGTAGCGAAATATAGTCTATGTGCTAGTTGTAAGTATAATTTAAGTTTAACACCTAACAACCGAATAAAACTCCAAACCATTTATCAAAAAGACTTTGCAGACCACTTTGAGTAAGTGGTTTTTTTTATGAGTAAAATAGGGAGAGGATTTGGTTTTCATTTTAAAATCCCCAAGGGTGAGTTAAGCAATAAATGTAAAAAGGAGGGATGAATATTGACCATACAAGGGGTGGCAAGGCTTTTGGTGCTGGCGAAGAAACAGCACCCCAACCTTGACGGTACAAAAGAAAATGTGATCTTCTGGCAGGCTCTCTTGGCCGACTTGCCTGACGAGGTGGGGCTGGCCGCATTGATGGTGCATCTAAAGACCAGCCCCTTTCCACCAAAAGTAGCGGACATCTGCCGGATCGCCGAGTCGATGAAAGACAATAAACCGCCTATGGGAGAAGAAGCCTGGCTGGAAGTGCGAAAAAAGCTCAATCCCTACCAAAAGCCTGAGTGGAGTCATCCACTGATCGGCGAAGCGGTACGGTATCTGGGCTACTCACGGCTTTGCATGAGTACCAGACCGGGAGACGACATGGAGCAATTTGTGAAGGTCTATGAGAGATTGGTAGAAAGGAAAAAGCAGGAAGGACTGGTGGAAGGAATCAAAGAAGGGATGGGGTTGTTGGATGGAGGAGTAGGGTCAGGGGTGAGGAAGCTCGGGGCGTGAAAATTTGAGTTTTGTGCAGGAACAATTGGGATTGCTGGTTGGAGGGGCAGGAGTGGGGAAATTTAGGGCGTGAAAAAAGCTGATCTGGCATGAAGCGAGATCAGCTTTTTCTATGATTTGGGCTCGAGTTTAAGTCCTAATTCTAATAGTTGCTGGCGATATTTGTCGGAGTTACAAATATTTTCGAATTGTTTCTGATATTTGTGTAAATCAGAATTATATTTTTCGGGCACCTTGTAATATTCTTCAAAAAGGGAGTTCCAAATGATTGGGCTTAATTCACGATGAGTAGTGGCTAGTTTTTGAATATAGTCCATTTTGTGTTTGAAAGCGAGATTGGGGTTTGTTAATAATTTGGCTCGTGCTTCTGGAGAATCAGTGAAAGAAATATCATTTTTTAGAAGCTCAACCATATAGCGACCAATTTGTGAGTGTACTTGTTCATATAAAGGGGAGTCAGGAATTCGTGACAGTAAAGTATAGTTTTGACTGAGTAACTCTTCATCTTTAAATTCTTTTTTAAACTCTCTTTTCATGAGGAAAAGGATGTTATTAATGTTAAATTCGTATAGATTTTGCGAATAAATCTTATCAATGAGTTTTGATTCAGGAGGAAGGATACTAATGTCAGAAAAGATAATGTTAAAGATTTTAAGGTGAAAAAATATATAGTCTGAATTAGAAAAGGATCGATTTAGCCGTTGTAAAAATTCAGGTGTTTTTTCAATAAAATTGATTAATGATTGATTTTCTTTTCTGATGATATAAGGTTTTGGAAGTTGATTTAATAATAAAATGAGAACATCAGATTTAAGATCATTCGGTATGTTATCATCGGTCAAAAAATAATCGAAAATCCCTTCACAATTCGAATTCAAGTTATTGAAGAGCAAGGCGAATTTTTTTGTATTACTTGCGAGTGAATAAAAGTAGTTCAAAATAAAAGCAATATTCCATACATCATCCATTGTTTCTAAAAAATAATGTAGATGAACACGATAGCGATCAGGAAATTCGAGTAAGTAATTTAAAAGATTAATGTTTAAAATTTCACGACGCAAAAATAACGAACTGTTAAGATTTGATATTATGGACTTAATGTCTGTTAGTCGATATTCAGAAGGAAGTGGAGTTTGGGTATCAAAACTGCGCAAGAATATTTTATCATCCTCATTTAATCTAACTGAATAGAAGTAAGTGAGGTATTCAGGGTAGGTTTTATCAATATATTGGTATTTTATAAAGGTGTGGAAAAGTGTGGTGATATTGTTGATAGTCAGTTCGGGAGGAAGCTGAGATTTTTGATTTTGATAGATATTTTTTACGAATTCTAAAGTAACCTCATGGGCAATCAAGAGAGTAGGAATTGTCTCTACTTCCTTATGGTAATGTTTTAACATGGAATAATTAAAATTACGATGCTCCTCAATTTTCTTTTCTAATTGATCTACTGAACTGTCGAAATCATCAAACTCAGTTCCTAACAACCTACAAAAATTCGAAAAAGAGGTGGAGGTAATCAAACCAGTACGAGCATCTATGTACCAAACTTTGTCAAGCTTTCTCAATTTTTTGATATAGTGTTTTGTTATTTCAAATGGCGGATCAGCTAATTTGTAGTTTTGCGATTTTGAAAGAGTTACAGCTGTTAATGCGTCTAACTGATTTTCTAGTTTTTCGCAAGTCATCGAAGAAAAGTTGTTTTTAATAAATCCTTCAAGAATTTCTTTTTCAGTTAAGTCTTTTGCTTTCGGTAGCGGAGTATTAAAAATTTCGTAGAGAAACCCCTTATTATTTAATAAATCGGAAAAATCCTTGGGAAAGAGATTTTTGTAGGCAATGATAGCAAGCAATTTAGTTGGAATAAGTTTTGCTTTGATAACAATAGGTTGGTAATAAATGTGAAATTCGTTATAAATATTTTTGATGACTCGTAAATCTTTGATATAAGGACAAATAATCTCTAGGAATCTCTCGTCAATGCCAGGCGTATCGCAATCTTTGAAGTAATAAGGACTTTTGGTGAAAAGTTCAAATGCTTTTTCAAAAGAGTTTTGATATGTGATGACTGGTATTACAGGGAGGATGAAGTCGAAGAATTTGGTGCGATTTTCGGTAGTGAAGATGTCGTCACGGATGAGGTATAGGAAGCGAATGGGCTCTTCTTTTTTCGCTCGGCGTTTATTAAGAAGTAGGTTGAGTTCTCGGAGTCGGGTGAAGAGATGAGGGCTACATTTATCGAAGCGATCTAGGTCTTCGATGATTACGGTTTCTATTTTGGCTTTCTCAAATATATAAATGATTTCATTCATGTACTTATCAAAGCGAGAATCATTTGGTTCGTCGAAAAGTTCAATTTCTGAGCCACCCAAAGCTAACTTTTTACGAACTCGATAATTTTGTAGGTTGGTTACTAGATAATAGATTCCGAATCCAAGGAGTGTGAGCCAACCAAATAGGACAAGCCAAGAAAGCTTGAGAAACAAAAAAAGCGGAAAGAATAATGCAATTGGAGTGAACCACGGAAAAATGGGGGCAGTTAAAATTGTTGAAAAATGCGAGTTTTCTAAGTGGTTTTTATTTATAATCCAATCGTTGACCAGATAAGAAG
>JAGOHU010000118.1 GCA_017995975.1 Negativicutes bacterium | reverse complement strand
GAGTATGCCAAATACGGTATCTCTAGTGGGGTAGGGCAGATTGTAAATAAGCCTAATAGTGTATGGCTCCAGTCGATCCTCACCAATGGACCTTCAACGATTAGTGCCATTACTGCAACTCTCACAGGGCTTGCCGAAACTGGACAAGTGGCGACTTATCAACCTGAAACTCACCGTCAAGCTTATGAGACCGCCTTGGCTCCTCAGATGAAAAAAATGGGCTATAAAAGCTATTTTTGGTATGGTGGCCCTTCCGGATGGTTTGGCATTAAAAAATATGCCCTAAGCCAAGGATTTGAAGAGTTTAATGGGGCTGGCGAATTAGGTTTGCGGGCCAGTGAAAACCGCTGGGGTGCGGCGGATAAAGAGTTTTTAACGAGAGCTGCTCAAGGAATTGCCCAAATCAATGAGCCTTCGGTCCACGTGATGCTTACAATTTCTAATCATTCACCTTATACAATTGATTTGGCTAAAGAGGGATTTCCTAAGGAAGAAGTACGAAAGTTGCTTCCGAAGGAGAAACAAAGTGATGAAGAATTTTTGATCGAGCTGGGACATCAATGGTATGCAGATCGAGAAATTAAACGTTTTATTGATCAAATGGAAAAAGAAGAGCCGAATAGTCTTTTTATCATTGTAGGAGATCACGGGAGTCGGGCTATGTATTTGGAAAATAGTCCGAGCTTATATCATCATAATTCGGTTCCCTTGATTTTTTATGGAAAAGGAATTTCTAAGAATCAATTCCCTTCTCAAGTGGCAGGAGGGCAAATCCAAATTATTCCTACCCTTATTGAACTGATTGCTCCAAAAGGATTTGCTTATTATTCATTGATGCCTTCTCTGACCGAGGGAAGATACTATGGATTGAATTCTTCGCATTGGATGAATACAAGTGTGATTGCTAATCGAAGTGGCGAAAAAAGCCAAGTTTATGGTGAAAATTCAACTCCAGCCAATCAAGTTAACCGGGATCAAGAATGGGAAGAAGCGATCTTTGCCTACTCTTGGTGGCGTGCAGTCAAGGGGGAGCAGTTGAAGTAACCTTATTTTAGGAGGATTTTATGTATTTTCTGGCCCGGAGCTTTTGTTTCTTTTTGGTTTTCTCGGTGTTATTAAATTTGTTTTTATTAAGTGGAAAAAATTTCTTCCAGTATGGGAAAACGATTATTTCTTACTCGAACAATTATCGCACTACCTTGGTATTTTTGATTAGTCCTTTTCTTTTTACTTTGATCTGTGCTTATGTTTTTAGAAAAATAAAAGTACTTACTTTGGGAATTTATCTTTTTGGGGGAACTCTTCTTTTATTTGGTGGTCTTTCTCTTGTTTCTTTTGGGAATGGTTCGATACCTTTGGAACCTTCACCTTATTTTCGGGCTCAAAAAGATGATATAAATCAGACGAGGGAATTTTTGATTGCCCATGCAGGGGGGCGAATTGATTCCCATTGGGGAACAAATTCAAAAGAAGCTGTCGAAAGTGCTTTGAATCGGAAATTTTCTTTGATTGAACTTGATTTTAGTGTGACAAAAGATCAAAGAATTGTAGCTTCTCATACATGGGAAAAATTTTATGAGATGACAAATAGTCCGAAAAATGAGCGCGACATTCCTACGAGAGAAGAATTTTTAACTAAGAAGCTTTTTTCAAAATATTCGACTCTTAGTGCAGAAGATGTAAAAGAAATCATGATCAAAAATCCGGATTTCACTTTAGTGACTGATAAAATAAGAGAGTTAAAGCCCTTAAAAGAGATTTTCTTTTTCCCTGACCGAACGATTGTGGAAACATTCTCGCCTCTTGGCTATCTGGAAACAAAAGAATTGGGCTATAAATATCCAGCCTACCGAGTCTCAAGCTTGGCAGCAGTTCCTGTGGTTTATGCATTGCACATTCCAATCATTACAGCTCCAGAACGGATGGTCCGTCGCTATCCAGAGATTTTTAAAAATTTACACGAGCAAAATGTCACGATTATGGTTTATACTCGTGATGATGTTGGATTTATTGAAGAGTATCAAGGGACTCATTTTAGCCTTCTTTATACAAATGGTTTATGAGTTGATTTGTCTGTAGTTATCAGAAAGAGCATTATAAAGATTTTCTTTATAATGCTCTTTCTATGTAAAAAAAGAAACGCAATTTTATTAAAAAACATTTACTCCTTTAGGCAATTAAAATAGTAGATGTAATTTATCCAATATGTTATATTATAAACATAAATAATTTTCGAATTATTTTACGAGAGGGGCGGGAGATTCTGTTAATAACGAGAGAAGTAGACTATGCAATTCGGATTCTCAGGTCCTTATCAGAAGGTGGCAAATTCACAGCTGATGAATTATGCGAGCGTGAATTATTACCTAAGCAGTTTTCATATAAAATATTGAAAAAACTTCAAAAAGCGAGCCTAGTAGAAATACTGAGGGGTGCTGAAGGGGGATTTCGTTTGATGACTGACTTGAAAAATGTTACTTTATATGATTTTATTCAAACCATGGAAGCAGGACGTTTCGTTGGTTCTTGTACAGAGGTAGATTTTCAATGTGAGTGGCGTAAAAAACAGGGGCATTGTAGAGTACATGATCATTTGGCTAAAATTCAGAATGAATGGGATAGCAGATTGGCTCAAATCAACCTACATCAGCTTATTTTTGAAAATCCTTGAGGTAAAAAATCTGAAAAAAGAAAAGGAATTTTTTTAATTTCAAAGTGGACGGACTGCATCTAGTTTGGTAGAGGTGATGTTAGCTTTGATCCCACTAGAAATAAATACTTAGCTTACACAGAAAATACTCAACTTTTTAAACGACTTACTGTAAAGAGGATAATCGCTGAAAAGGAAGGAGGCTTGGACTCTGACTCTCTGATTTGAATGATAGTAATGTGTTAAAACGACGAAGTAGGAAAGCGAGGTAGTATATATGTCTTTTAAAACAACAACAGACCATGAAGAACTACGTATGAAGCTCAGGGAATTTGCTGAATCCGAAGTAAAACCTTATGCATTTCAGTGGGATAAAGAAAGTAAATTTCCAACCGAAGCAGTGAAAAAATTTGGGAAATTGGGTTTTCTGGGAATTCCCTTTCCTAAAAAATATGGTGGACTCGGGCTGGATATTATGAGCTATGCGATTGCGGTGGAAGAATTAGGCAGAGTGGACGGAGCGATGAGCGTTATCCTTTCCGCCCATGTGTCTTTAGGCTGTTGGCCGATTTTTAATTATGGTACCGAAGAGCAGAAGAAAAAATATCTAGTCCCTATGGCCCGGGGGGAAAAACTGGGTGCTTTTGGTTTGACCGAAACAAATGCAGGCAGCGATGCTGGTGGGACTGAGACCACTGCTGTCCTAGAAGGCGACTACTATACTTTGAATGGGAATAAGATTTTTATTACCAATGCAATTGAAGCGGATACTTATGTTGTTTTTGCAGTAACCACACCGGATATTGGTACTCGTGGTATCAGTGCTTTTATTGTAGAAAAAGGCTGGGAAGGCTTTACTTTTGGAGATCACTATGAAAAATTGGGAATTCGAGCTTCTTCTACAGCGGAGCTGAATTTCAATAATGTAAAAGTGCCGAAAGAAAACCTTCTCGGAAAAGAAGGAGAAGGCTTTAAAATTGCTATGAACACCTTAGATGGTGGCCGCATTGGGATTGCCTCTCAAGCTCTCGGGATTGCTCAAGGTGCTTACGAACAAGCTCTCGAGTATGCGAAAGATCGGGAGCAGTTTGGCAAACCGATTGCAGCTCAACAGGCAATTTCTTTTAAAATTGCTGATATGGCTACCAAATTGCGAGCAGCTCGTCTTCTCATCTATAGTGCAGCTGAGCTGAAAGAAAATCACGAAGAGTATGCTATGGAAGCCGCAATGGCGAAGCAGTACGCCTCTGATATTGGTCTGGAAGTGGTAAACGATGCGCTACAGATATTTGGTGGTTCTGGATATATGAAAGGTATGGACGTAGAACGGGCTTACCGAGATGCAAAAATTTGTACTATTTATGAAGGAACCAATGAAATCATGCGAGTGGTTGTCTCGTCCTTTTTGATTGGCAAGATTGCCAAAGACACTGCTCTAGCGAAAAAGAGTGGACCGATTACTGGAGTTCGTAAGAAAATCGTTCTAAAAGAAGGGACTCCAAAAGAACAGGTTGCTTCCTTAGTAGACTCTCTAAAGGCTGATGGGTATGATTTTTCCGTAGGAATTGAGATTGATACTCCGATCGCAAAAGCCGAACGAGTGGTGAGTGTGGGAAAAGGAATCGGCGAAAAGAAAAATATGGAATTAGCCCAAGCTCTTGCAGTGCAAGCTGGTGCTGCTTTGGGCGCCTCTCGCCCGGTTGCTGAGACTTTGCAATATCTTCCTTTAAATCGTTATGTGGGAATGTCGGGTCAGACTTTTAATGGTAATCTTTATATCGCCTGTGGTATTTCTGGAGCAGGCCAGCATTTAAAAGGAATTAAAGATGCTACTACCATTGTGGCAATCAATAATAATCCAAATGCGGTAATCTTTAAAAATTGTGATTATGGAATCGTTGGGGATCTGATGGAGATTATGCCTTTGCTGACTGCAGCTTTAAACACTGGAGAAGCTAAAAAACCAGCTCCGCCAATGGTAAAAATGAAACGTTCCGTTCCGAAAAAGGTGGTACCCACTTGGAAGCGTTATGTTTGCAATGGTTGTGGCTATGAGTATGATCCTGGCTTGGGGGATTCCGAAAGCGATATCCGTCCTGGCACGCTCTTTGAAAAATTGCCCGAAGAGTGGATATGTCCAGACTGTGGTGAAGAAAAAATCCACTTTATTGAAGGATAAGTAAGGCAGATTGATTCTGATTGGCTCGCAAAAATATCGGGATTTAAAAAGGAGGAAAAGTATATGCATTGTGTAAGAAAGGTAACAGATGATCTATATTGGATTGGGGCCAATGATCGTCGTTTAGCTCTTTTTGAAAATATTCATCCGATTCCACGAGGGGTTTCTTATAACGCTTATGTACTATTAGATAAACAAACTGTTTTATTTGATACAGTTGATTGGTCAGTATGTCGACAGTTTTTAGATAACCTTAAAGCGGTTCTTAATGGGCGGGATTTGGATTTTATGGTGATCAACCACATGGAGCCAGATCATGCGGCTTCGATTGATGAGATCATTTTAAGATACCCAAAAGTCAAAGTGATCAGTACGGAAAAAGCATTTATGCAGATGCACCAATTTGGGTTTCATATCGAAAATGAGCGGATGATCCAAGTGAAAGAAGGGGATACCCAATCTTTCGGCAATCATCAAGTCGTTTTCGTAGAAGCTCCGATGGTTCATTGGCCAGAAGCGATGGTGACTTTTGATACGACCAATGGGGTACTTTTTGCAGCCGATGCGTTTGGATCATTTGGCGCATTAAACGGAGTTCTATTTAATGATGAAGTGGACTTTGACCGAGATTGGATTGACGACGCTCGTCGTTACTATACAAATATTGTAGGAAAATATGGCCCTCATGTACAATCTTTT
>JAGOHU010000117.1 GCA_017995975.1 Negativicutes bacterium | reverse complement strand
ATCCAATGCAGTCCAAACTTCTTGTGAAGTTACTTCCAGTAGCTCAGCCAATCTCAATTCAAGCTCTTGGATTTTTCCTTGGGGTTGTACTTTTTGATACATCTGGAAAACGCCAGTGAACATCTGTTGGTTCGCTTCGCCATGAGGCACATGATAAATTCCGCCTAGTGGATAAGATAAAGCGTGAACCGCACCTACTCCAGTATTTCCAAAAGCGATCCCAGCATAAGCACTAGCTATCAAAAAGTCTTGTTTATGATCTACCCAAGTTTCTCGGCCATTTTTTACGACTGCTCGATAAGCGGTTAAAATCATTTCAATTGCTTTCAAGCCAAAAAGTTCGCTAAAAGGATTTGAACCAGGAGCAACGAAAGATTCGGTTGCATGGACAAGTGCATCAATGGAGCTGGTTGCAAATACTGGATAAGGCAAAGAGTTTAGCAATTCAGGGATTAATACAGCTTGGTCTGCAAAAAGAGCTGGGTCTGCAAGGCCTTTCTTGGTTTTTTGCTCTACCAATTCTAAAATTGTGATATTGGTCATCTCACTGCCGGTTCCACAAGTTGTAGGGATTAAAACCAATTCTTTTGATTTTTTAATTGGAACTTGGCGATCAAAATATTCAACCGTATTTGAATCTCCCGCTAAGACTAGCAATTTGGCTACATCAAGCACCGACCCACCACCAATTGCAATCACTCGTTCATAGCTATGCTGACGAGCTGCCGCAAAAAGTCGATCCATCATATGGTTTGATGGCTCTCCTTGTCCATATTCTTCTTGAAAAAGTATCGGTCCTTCAAAGGAAATAGTTGCTAGACTTCCTTCTTTAATAAACTTATTTGTAATTACCAAATCGGTTTTCTTTAGAGGCATCTCAGAAATAAATTCTAAAAATGTCGGGTAAAGTAAAATTTGTGGACTAATTCCAAAACTGCTCATTTTTTTCCTCCTAAATTTTTAAACTTTTTGCCAGATTTCTTCATCTGTTGGAATTTGATTTACTTCATTTCGATAGCCAATCTGACTCACATTGATAAGATGTTTGTAGCTTAAATTTTCAGAGATACTATTATTTCCCCATGAGCCACATCCCAATGTAGTGGTTGGAGCAAAACCGTTGTAGAAATTCCCACCGCTTCCAGTAGAGGAAGCTTGATTATTTACAATTCGGCTGACCGGCAGGCACAGACCTGCGGCTTCAATATGCTCTTTATTGTTTGAATGAATGACTGCAGTATGACCTGCCCCTTCATAGATCAGATTGGTTTTTGCGATATCTAAAGCTTCTTCAAACTGGTCATAAGGTAAAATAATCAAGCAAGGACACATTTTCTCTTTGCAAAGAACATCCAACTCTCCTTTGCCTTTTGCCTTTATCAATAATACTTTTATCTCAGCCGGCACTTGAATCCCTGCTGTTTCAGCAATCTTTTGTACCGACTGACCAACCAAATCACCATTCATATGGCCCTTCGGAAAAAGAGTTGTTCGCAATGCTTCGACTTCCTCTTCATTCTCTACATAAAAAGCACCATTTGCTACAAATTCTTTTACCACTTCTTCGTATTTTTCGCTTGGAGCAATCACAGATTGTTCTCCCGAGCAAATAATACCATTATCAAAAATTCTTCCTGCAATAATATCCTTTGCAGCTTGGCTAATATCATACTCTCGATCAAGAATTACTTGTACATTTCCTGCACCTACTCCATAAGCTGGCTTTCCACTGGAGTAAGCGGCTTTAACAAGCCCCATTCCACCAGTAGCAATAATGATATCTACTGCTCCCATCAATTGTTGGCTCAATTCCATAGTAGGCTCTTCGATGACTTGAATCAAATCATCTGGAGCGCCTAACTTTTTCAATTCATCGCTCATCAAAGCAACTGCATGGCTCGAACATTTTTTAGCTCGAGGATGAGGGGAAATGATAATTGAATTTCGTCCTTTTAATGCAAACATCGCATTACACATAGGAGTTACGATTGGATTTGTGGTTGGAGTAATTGCACCCACTACCCCCATTGGCTTGGCCACATAAGTAATTCCTTTTTCATCATCTTTTTTTATAATTCCAACTGATTTTTTCCCTTGTAGGTCACGCCAAATCATTTTAGATTTGCCTTTATTTTTCATTACTTTATCTTCATATCTTCCCATTTGAGTCTCGTCAATTGCTTCTTTCGCTAACACTTCTGCATGATCATAAATGATTTTTCCAATCGCCCTTACATAAGAATCAATTTGCTCCTGAGAAGAATCTAAAATTCTCGCTTGTGCTACTTTCGCTTTCTCTATCAATACCTCAATACTATTAGCCATTTCAATCTCTCCTTTAATTATGGTTGTTTATTTTGTGAAAACAAGAACATACCGAGTAAAAAAAATGAAAATTACTGAAATTACTGTGTTTTGATCAACTGATTTTCCCTCATTGATTATTTGTGAAAACAAGAACGTAGTGGCCTAAAAAAAATGTCCTTCTAAAGATTTTTGCTTGTTCTTTAGTAAGTTAACAATTTCACTATATCATGTTTTAGAAAATAGTCAACCATTATTTATTGAATTTTCTATTTATTGTCCCGTGACCTTCAAAGAAGTCCCTAGTACCAATCTATTTATAAATTATAATATTACTTCGAAGCAATATTTCTAATACCTAGCTGCCCTCTCTGACAAATTTTCAGATATGCTCTGCAAATTAAAGGGACCGCCATAGCTGGCAGATTCTTTATGACCCTTGAGCTGCTAATCCACATTTCCAGCAAATTCATGTACCCGCTGGAATTTTGTGTAACTATTTACAGAATTTTCACTATTTCATAGCCCCTATTCGCCCTAATATCGAACAGTATCCCTCAATTTCGACCCGTAATCTGTTGGAGCCTTGGAAAGCTCCAACGCTTTGATTACCGATTGCTAATTGAGTTTGGGGCTCTAAATACCATCCTTGCCTAGCAACACGATTGCTATGGAGCTTTTGGCAATTTCTAACGAAGCGTTTAAGCCATTAATTTTCATTGGTTCGCCAATAACTTAACTTCCAGTTCCATTTAAAAACAATTTAACTTTTTGCTGCTCGTAGATTTATACTGAAATTCTAAGATATTTATACATTTACCACCGAGAAAACTAAAACCTCCTGCCGTTTTATATTGTACGACAGGAGGTTGGGTTATATTAATTTTTTAAAACCACTAACAATAATAATGGGACTTTTTGCTTCAAAAATAGGCTCTGTTATCCTCGCTTTACTTCTTGAATGACTTTCGTTAGTCCAGAAACCATACCACTAATATCAGCAAGATTGCTTGGAATAATCATAGTATTATTTTCTTTTGCCAATTCGGAGAAGGTTTGGATATACTGTTCGGCAAGTCGGAAATTCATTGCTTCCAATCCCCCCTGAGCTGCAATACTCTTACTCAACAACCCAATTGCATCAGCTCGAGCTTGTGCAACCAATCGAATTGCTTCCGATTCTCCTTCAGCTTGATTGATTTTAGCTTTTCGATCCCCTTCTGAGCGATTGATCATTGCTTGCATCTCTCCCTCAGAGCGCTGAATATTCGATTGTCTTTCCCCAGTAGCAAGGTTAATGTCTTCTTGCTGCTTTCCTTCTGAAGTTGCAATTACTGCCCGTTTTTCACGCTCAGCCGTAATTTGACGTTGCATAGCTTGTAGAATTTCATTAGGCGGTGTTAAGTCTTTTATTTCATACCGAAGAACTTTTACCCCCCAGTTTAATGCAGCATCATCTAAAGCGGCAACTACATCTTTATTAATTAAATCTCGCTCTTCAAAAGTTTTATCCAATTCCATCCGTCCAATCACAGAACGCAAGGTAGTTTGAGCCAATTGGGTAATCGCGATTTTATAATTACTACTTCCATAAGAAGCCATTTTAGGGTCTGTTACTTGAAAATAAAGAATCCCATCTACTTGAAGCTGGGTATTGTCACGAGTAATACAGATTTGGCTAGGTACATCCATTGGGATTTCTCGTAGATCATGATGATCTACTACACGATCGACAAAAGGGATCAGAGTATGAATACCAGCAGTCCAAACTGCTTCAAATTTACCGAATCGCTCCACAATATATGCAGTTTGTTGAGGAACAATCCTCACACTTAAAGCTACAAAAAAACCAGATATAACAACAATAGCTATTAAAAATTCCATTTATTTTTCCTCCAACTCTTTTTGAACATTATCTACAATAAATTGCGAACCTTTTTGAGATACAATCTGAAGGGGTTCGCTGTAACTTACTCCAGCATTTACAGGAATTACATCCCAGTCGGTTCCTCTATATCGAACTTGCCAAACTCCATTTTCTTTAATTCCGATCCATTGAACCATTTTTCCTTTATCCATTTGGTCTAATTCTACATTAGGTTTATGCGAAGTAATTCTTGACTTTCGAATCCAAATCCAAAACAGAAAAGTAGTTATTGCAACTACTAAAAGCTGTATCACAATCGCCCCTTCAAGCCACGAAACTAATCCTCCAGCAGCAGCAGCAATGCCAAAACCTAATAAATAAAATGTTCCTGAAAACATTTCACCAACAATCAAAACCATTGAAAGTGCACTCCAAGCGGTCCAACTCATTTTTTCCCCTCCCTTACTAAACTACTACCTATTACATATTAGACATCCGTAAGAAAAAACCTCCTATAAGAAACATCTTTCTTTGATAGGAGCTCAATAATATCCTGAATATTTTTCAATTTATTCCGCTTGACAATTGGATTTTATATAGGGATAAAATTTACTCCTTGTTTTATCTAAATCTGCCGAGTAAGTATTCGTTTATCATTTTCAAAATAATCTTGTTTCAACCCACTGCTTAAAAACTTTATTTGACTTTTTTGCTAATTTAAGAGAACTGCCTTACATTATCTACCAGTTGATCAATCAAATCCAGGCTATATATCTGGCCAATTTATTTTTGAATTGTCTCACAACCTGCGAAAATGTCTATTTTCTTAATACTTCTAGGCCTTAGAGCGTTTCTACCTCTCTACCTCTCTACCTCTGTTCCAACCTTAAAGAGATTTTTCGCCTAAAATAAATAGACAAATAGAAAAAAGCATCTAAGGAACTAAGCCTCAAATGCCTTAATTTTACTATATTTTATTAGTGAAAATCTATAAGAAGAATAGTATGCTACTTCGTATCTGACTTTAGTGCTAGGTAAATAAATAGAGCTACATTGCCAATCCCAGTAAAAGTAACCAGTGCAATCCATTTATTCATTTCAAAGTATCGGAGCCGTTGTTGGAAAAGGTAAAAGAATCCTACACTGCCTCCCATTGCAGCGCCTTTGACGGTACTGGGAGCGATAAGACTAACAATGATTACAAGTAGAATTAAAATTCCCCACATTCCAAAATAAGCTTTAATAAAGTCGCTTTTATTCATCTTATTATTTTGGTCATTGATTCTTTGAAAAAAGCTTTTTTGATTTTCCATTGCTATCAATCCTTTCAAAATAAATTATAAATCCCAGTAAAGAGAAAAGTCCTTCACCAAAGTGAAGGACT
>JAGOHU010000116.1 GCA_017995975.1 Negativicutes bacterium | reverse complement strand
AGCTTTCACTGCAAAATATTCTTTAAAGTCAGGAGCCCAAGCAAAGGCTTTCGTCAGTTTGCGCACTCCTTCCCGAATTCCCTTTTCATCATAAATGTAAAAGGGTGTTTCATATTCTTTTACAAATTCTAAAATTTGTTGATTTGTTGCAGGAAGATTTTTTTTAGTCGCCAAATTCATTCACCTCTTTTAATCATTTGCAAAGTTCAGTGCTACCAATAAAGCTTTTTTCTGCAGCCCCAGTCATCCAAATATCATCATTTTGATCCCATTCAATAACCAAGTCTCCACCTTCTAAGCTAACGGTTACCTTACGGCTCGCTCTCCCGGTTGCTGCAGCCGCTACTGCCGAAGCACAAGCCCCTGTGCCACAAGCCATCGTTGGACCTGCTCCTCTTTCCCACACACGCATAAGAAGATGCTCAGGAGAAATAACTTTGATAAAGTTTACATTTGTTTGCGCTGGGAATAAAGCATGAGCCATCAATTCTTCACCGGCTTTATGCCAATCCCACTCCAAAGACTCGACAAAAGCCACCGTGTGAGGAACTCCTGTATTCATTGTAGTAAGCTCAAAAGTTTGTCCTGCTGCTTCAACTGTCAAATCTTTCACTTTATCAGAAGCAAAAGGAATTAATTCAGGTTCCCAAATGGGTTTGCCCATATTAATGGTTACTCCAATAATTTCTTCTCCTTCAAGATGAATTTTTCCCATCTTGATTCCTGCATCGGTTTCAATTGTCATTTCAGTTTTAGAAACTTTCCCAGTAGTATAGGCGTGAGCTACTGCACAGCGCAATGCATTCCCACACATGCAAGCATCACTGCCGTCAGAATTACATACAATCATACGAAAATCAGCTTTATCAGAATAACCAGTCCAAACTAACCCATCACCACCAATTCCAAGACGTCGATCACAAAGCACTTTAGACCATCCAGAAAATTTATCTTGAGGAAACTCTATTTCTGAAAGGATAATGAAGTCATTTCCTAAACCTTGCCATTTTTCAAAATTTAATTTCTTCATTTGAAATCCTCCTATTGTTTAATTTAATAGCTTACTTAGCTTAATGTATTTTATCAGATTTATCTGAAAACACAAACCACTTTCAAGAATTTAATTCACTTTTTAAAAACTTTTTTACACAAAATCCCTACCTCTAATTGAGGTAGGGATTTTGATTATTTTACTTTTTTAAACCAAGAATTTCACGAGCTTCATTCGGAGTCGCTACCTCTCGATTCATTTCTCGAGAGATACGAGCAATCCGCTCAACTAATTGGGCATTACTAACTGCTAATTCACCTTTTTTGTAGAAAACATTATCTTCAAATCCCACACGGACATGTCCACCTAATACAATTCCGAGCACTCCAAGAGAAAGCTCACTTGCACCGATGCCTGCAACGGTCCAAGTTGCATCGTTAGGAACTTGAGAAAGTAAATACATCAAAGAATCAGGTGTGCCCGCCATCCCGCCAGGTACACCCAGCACAAAATCAAAGTGGGCTGGTGAAGCAAAACGACCTCTCTTGAGCATTTTCAGAGTAGTAGTCAGCATTCCGGTATCAAAAATTTCAAACTCCGGTTTCACCCCATGTTTCATCATCTCATCATAAAATATTTCGATATCTTTTGGATGATTCATGAATACATCATCCCCAAAATTACAAGTTCCCATACTGAGAGTTGCCATTTCAGGATTTAAAGTCACCGGTTGCAGCCGCTCTTCTGGAGTCATACCCACTGCCCCACCAGTAGAAACTTGCACAATAATATTACAGCGTTTTTTTATTTCTTCCAAAATTTCTTTATAGATATCTTTCGACTGCGAAGAGGTTCCATCTGCATTTCGAGCATGAACATGAACCATCCCAGCTCCCGCTTTATAGCATTCAAAAGCAGCTTCTGCAATTTCAACTGGGCTAATAGGCAAATTGGGTTGATCTGCTTTTGTTACTTCTGCGCCGGTTAAAGCCGCAGTAATAATCAATTTACTCATGGTTCCTCCTTTGCAATTTCGCCGGAACCAGACAAGTTCCACTGGCGCGGCAAGTCACGATTGGAATTTCCAATAGATCCGCTGCCGAATCGCTACCCTTTACAGGAGTAATTACTTTGCGAGCTTCAAATTCCATTTTTCGAGAAGTTTTTCCCATAGAAACAATTCGACCAGTTGCTTCAATAAAATCGCCTGCAAAAACCGGAGCTAGAAACTCAACATTGTCATAAGCAACAAATAACCCTTCATCACCATCAGATTTAATCAAGAGCTCGGTAGCCACATCACCAAATAAATTGAGCATTTTTGCTCCATCTACTAAGCCGCCACCATAATGAGCATCATGGGCACTAATTCGAAGACGAATCAAACTAGTAATTTCTTTCATTTGATTTCCCTCTATTCTTATTTATTTCCACGACGGATGATTTCCTGAACAACAAAAGATGCTACATCTTCTGCATAGGTTGCGGAACCAAATCCAACATCATAACCAAGTTCTTTAGCCAATTCGTGACTAATTCGAGGGCCCCCCACTGCGAGAATGATCTTATCCCGCAACCCTTCAGCTTCGAGAATATCAGCTAGACGGGTCAGATTATCCAGATGAACATTTTTCTGAGTCACTACCTGAGAAACGAGGATTGCATCTGCACCTTCTTCAATCGCTCGTGCGACCAACTCTTCCGAGTCCACCTGAGCTCCTAAATTGAAAGCTTTCACCCCATGATAGCTTTCAAGACCTTTATGCCCATTAAAGCCTTTCATATTCATGATTGCGTCAATTCCCACAGTATGAGCATCAGTCTCAATACAAGCTCCAACCATCACGACAGGACGCTTCACTTCCTCTTCAATCAAGCGAACAATCTCATCTTTTTCAAGAGCTTCAAATTCTGGTTTGACTACCTGAATGCTTTCAAGATCAATTTTATGGCGACATTGTCCATAAAGTACATAAAAACTAAACTCTTTCCCCATATCTTCTGCATGAACTACCGAAGCGTTTTCCAATCCCATCATCAGAGCCATTCGTTTGGCTGCTTCTTTGGAAACATCGGTCAAAGAAACTGGCAAAGTGAAAGACAATTGCATCCGACCATCATCAATCGTATCACCATATGCTTTTACCCAATTCTCAGCCATTGCGTTGTCCTCCTTTCATCAGTTCAAGGAATGGATTATAGTATTCATCAACTTTATCCACAACTCCATCCAAGCCTTTGCCACCAGTTTCTTTACGTGAAATTTCGGCAAACATTGCAATCTCAATTGCTTTTTTGAGACCCATTTCTTCAATTTTAGCAAGCATCATTTCGGCCTCAGTCAAAACTTCTTGAGCTCGTTTTTCAATTGCTCCACCTTTTACAAATTCGATTTCATCGCCTAGATTCTTCATATTATTGAAGATATAGCGAGCATTTTGTACTGCAAGGAAACGATCTTGAATGAAAGGGGTATGGATCGCCTCGGTCAGCATCCCAAGAAGTTGAATCCCTTGTTTGGTCATGATGCTAATCATGTTAAATAGCCCATCTTGGAGCTGTCCTTTGAAAATATTTCCAGTCATATATTTAGTTGGAGGCATATATTTAAGCGGCGCTTTAGGAAATACTTGGCGAATCAATTGGGCTTGTGCCAATTCCCAGAGAAAACCATTTTCAATTTCTGGATTGAGCTCAAATGCATGGCCCAGTCCCATTTGCTCTTCTTCCAAACCCGAAAGCAGGGCAAATTGTTCGTTAATCAAGTCCGAAGCAAGTACCGTATGAGCTGCTTCATAAGCATCTGCTGTAGTTAAGTAGTTGTCCTCACCCGTATTGATAATCACTCCAGCGTAAGCGTTGATCATACGAGAGAAAAATTGATCAATAAAAGTACGTTTCATATTGATATCTCGGAAAATAATTCCATACATAGAATCATTCAGCATCATATCTAGACGTTCCAAAGCTCCCATTGCAGCAATTTCAGGCATACAAAGACCCGAACAATAATTTGTCAAGCGGATATAACGGCCTACCTTTTCACCAGTTTCATCCAAAGCTGCTCTCATCAAGCGAAAATTCTCTTGTGTTGCAAAAGTCCCACCAAAGCCCTCGGTCGTAGGTCCATAAGGAACATAATCTAAAAGACTTTGTCCGGTCGAACGGATAACTGCGATCACATCGGCCCCTTGTTCTGCCGCAGCTTGAGCTTGCTTAATATCTTCATAAATATTTCCAGTCGCAACAATTAAGTAAAGCCAAGGTTGAGGACCTTCGCCCCATTTCTTGATTTTATCCGAACGATCTTCTCGATTGCTTTTAATTCGGGCACAAGAGGCTTTTGCAGCAGCATCCACTAAGGGACGGATTTTTTCAAGATTTTCAGGCTTTTTTAAAGTAAGCTTTCCTTCTGCAACTGCATCTCCCACTTCTTGAAGCGACATTCCTGTTTCCACCATTGCAGAAAATACCGGAAGAACTGCTCCATAACCTAACAATTCATTCACTTTTAAATGTTCCACTACCCGATTTGGCAATGGGATAAATTCGCTATCTACACCGTCGAGTCCTAACAGGCGAAGAGTTGCTCGTTCCACAGTCGAGGTTGTATATTGAGTCATCTCTTTATGGACTGCTTCTGCAATTCGACGAGCAGACGAACGAGCACGGTCAATTTGATTTTGATCTAACGTTAATTGAGCCATAAAATCCGCCTCCTACTATTTATTATTTTCAAGTATTACATCCACTATGGGTGTAAATTTCAACATTTCTCTTGCTAAATCTAAAAATTCTTGCGGATCATATCCTGCACCCAAAGGTGTTGTAGGATTGACACTCACTCCTAAGATACGAATTGGATCAAGCACTTCCAAAGTGCCTCCCCATTCTTCTAGACGTGCAATATCTCGCCTCTCTATAAACAAACGAGTCCCATCAGCAATCACAACTCGAATCGTTCTCTTGGTTGCTAAAGCCAATATCCCATCCCAAAGCAATTGTCCAACTGCTCCACGCAGCCCAATTGTTTGAATTGGCTCTTCAATACATAGAAGTTCTTTTGCGGCAGTTAAAGTCGCTTTCGCACGAATCGCAATCGGCTTATCCGCAATATCCCAAATTGCTACTGGTTGATTTTGCAAAGCCTCTCGAATTCGATCTCGCCAAGGATTTTCAATTTGCTTTAGAGTCAATACTTCAAGTCGCTCTTGAGTTTTTCGAAGTACATCTTGCATCGCTCCGCCCAGTGCAGCACCAGTTGAAAGGATCACACCATCCGCAAGAGCCGGGGACGCATGATGGCTTCTACCTAAAGCACCGTCCAAATAAATCATTTGGGACCCCAGTTTACGAAGATGAGCCATATTATCCAGTTGTTCACTACTACGGGTTGCTCCTGCTATTTCTAATTCTCCATCTTCTTCGGCTCGAACAATCCAAATTCGCCCCATTGCACTATCAAAGGGAGTTTCTTCCACTTTCTCCCAAGTAATTCGTGATGGATTTAAAGTATCTCTAGCAGTAGCAATCAAGGTTCCTTTTGGAACAATCACTAACGGCTTAGGAGTCCGAAATACTTGATCGTGGCTTTCGCCATCCCGGCCAA
>JAGOHU010000115.1 GCA_017995975.1 Negativicutes bacterium | reverse complement strand
GGTCTGAGTCATTCTCGATAAAGCAGCTTGAACTTCTAAAGGCAATTCACCAAAAATCGTATCTGGAGCAAAAAGTTCCATCCCATTACCTCCTCGGGCTCAACCTTTTCTTACTACAGTAAGTACTTGGCGGGCCACAGCCAAAGTACGATCAATGTCAACGGTACTATGAGCATGAGACATAAAGCCCGCTTCAAAAGCCGAAGGAGCTAAATAGATACCTTGGCTTAACATCCCATGGAAAAATTTCTTAAATAATTCTCCATCGGAAGTTTTCGCACTCGGATAATCAGTTACCGGATTTTCATTAAAGAAATAACCAAACATTCCCCCTTGATAGGTAGTCTGAATGGGAATATCCAGTCCCCTACCGATCCCTTGCAAGCCATCTACCAACTTTTTGGACAATTGATGAATATATTCATAAAAATCAGGAGTATCCTGAATCACTTTCAAGGTGACCAGTCCAGCCGTCATGGCTAAAGGATTTCCGCTGAGAGTACCAGCCTGATACATGGGCCCTGCTGGAGCAACCCACTCCATGATCTCTCGTTTTCCCCCATAGGCTCCCACTGGCAGCCCGCCGCCAATCACCTTGCCAAAAGTAGTTAAGTCGGGAGTAATTCCAAAAATCCCCTGAGCTCCCCCCCAAGCAACTCGAAAGCCACTCATCACTTCATCCATAATCAGCAAAGCCCCATATTGCTCAGTAATTTTGCGAACTCCTTCGAGATATCCAGCCTGCGGCATCACCATTCCCATATTCCCAGGAATGGGTTCGATGATCACAGCAGCAATTTCTTCGCCCATTTTTCCAAATAACTCTTCCATACTTGCTAGATCATTGTAATGAACCGTCAAAGTTTGACTGGCCACTCCTTCAGGCACCCCCGGACTGCCTGGAATGCCAAGAGTCGCAACTCCTGAGCCCGCTTCTACTAAAAAGCTATCGTTGTGTCCATGATAACAGCCTGAAATCTTTACGATCTTCTCTCGTTTCGTATACGCTCTAGCCAATCTAAGTGCACTCATAGTCGCTTCGGTACCCGAATTCACCATTCGGACCATATCTACACTGGGCACTGCATCACAAACTAATTTGGCCACTTCTGTTTCGATTTCTGTCGGAGCTCCATAGCTTGTCCCATTATGCAGTGCTTTTTCAATTGCCATAATGACTTTCGGATGGGTATGTCCCAAGATCATCGGCCCCCAAGAGCCCACATAATCAATATAAGTATTCCCGTCAATATCCCAGATACGACTTCCTGCGGCTCGTTGGATAAAAGGAGGTGTCCCTTCCACACTTCGAAAAGAACGAACCGGAGAATTTACACCGCCCGGAATGACAATCTTCGCTTCTTCAAAAGCTTTCTCTGATTTTTTTAGTGAAAATTCCATCTTCAAGTCCTCCTCCTATTTATTCTCCTGCAGCCAGCCTGCCGCTTCCAACGCATGATAAGTGATAATAATATCCGCCCCAGCTCGTTTGATAGAAGTTAAGGTTTCTAAAATTGTACGCTTTTCATCAATCAAGCCAGCTTGAGCCGAAAACTTAATCATCGCATATTCACCACTTACGTTATAGGCCGCCACTGGCACAGTCGAAATTTCTTTGGTCTGACGGATAATATCTAAATAAGCCAAAGCAGGCTTTACCATCACCATATCGGCACCTTCGTCCAAATCAAGCATCACTTCCCGTAACGCCTCTCGGCTATTGGCTGGATCCATCTGATAGGTGCTACGATCACCCGTATGAGGTGCTGAGTCTGCCGCTGCTCGGAAAGGTCCATAGTAAGCAGAATTATACTTAACCGAATAAGATAAAATACTACGATCTGCAAAACCAGCCTCATCAAGCCCAGCACGCATCGCCCCGATTCGGCCATCCATCATATCCGAAGGAGCCACAATATCGGCTCCTGCCTCTACATGGCTCAAAGCAACCTTCACAAGATTGCGCACCGTAAGATCATTATGGATTGCTCCCTCATCATTGACTACTCCACATTGACCCAAGCTAGAATACTGACAAAAACAAACATCAGTCGAAACGACTAACTGAGGCAACTCAGCCTTAATCATCCGAGTCGCAACTTGCACTGGTTCATTCGGATCCCATGCACTACTCCCTACTTCATCTTTATAAGAAGGAAGACCAAAAAGCATAATCCCTCGAATTCCGAGACTCCAAGCTTTCTTAGCTTCTACTAGCGCTTCATCTGCACTCACATGATCAATTCCGGGCAAAGTCTCAATTCCCACTCTCTTTTTTTCGCCTGGAATCACAAAAATAGGATAAATAAAGTCAGAAGGTCGAAGTACCGTCTCTCTTACTAACTCCCTCATTGCCTTAGAACTCCGTAGTCTTCTTGGCCGAATGACTAAATCAAGCATTTTTCATCTTCTCCTCTACCTCAATCATTCCTTCAACCATCGCCGAAATCGTGTGGACCTGGGATGAAAAAGTCACTTTCATGCCATTCTTCTCCGCTTCTTCTGCTGTAAGAGGGCCAATCGCAGCGATTTGAACTGTATCTAGAAATTCTTTATGAGACTCTCCCAACACATCCAATAAATTCTTCACTGTCGATGCACTCCCTAAGGTGATCCAATCAATCTTTCCTTCTTTAGCTAGGCGTTGCACTTCTTCTTGATTTTCTTGCACCGCAATGGTTCGATAGACTGGTGCCAAGGTCACTTCTACTCCCTGAGCAGCTAATCCATCGGGCAACACATTGCGCGCTTCTTCTGGTCTTACGATCAAAACTTTTTGGCCTGATTGAATTTGACCTTCCAAAGATTTTAGCAACCCTTCAGCTCGAAATTCTTTCGCCACCAAATCAGCTCGCAGACCATAATTTTCCAAAGCCTTGCCGGTGCTAGTCCCAACCACGGCAATCTTGCTATTTTTAAACGATCGGACATCTTTCGCCTTTTCAAATAAACGGCCCATAAAGTGATCTACCCCATTAGAGCTAGTAAAAATCACCCATTCATAATTCTCTAATTCAGCAATCCCATGATCTGCCCCATCCCAGCTATCAGGAGCTTCAAGATGAATCAGTGGAGTTTCGATGACAAAAGCCCCTGCATCCTCCAGAAGACGACTTAATTTGCTTGCTTGCTCTCGAGCCCGAGTGACCAAAACGGTCTTGCCAAACAAAGGCTTACGGTCAAACCAAGTCAACTGATTCCGCAAATTCACCACTGGCCCAATAATCAAAATAGCTGGCGCTTTAATCCCTTCCTCATCTCGGACTGACAAAGCCTTCTCCAAAGTAGTAATCCAAGTTTCTTGATTGGGTCGAGTGCCCCAGCGTACAAAAGCCACAGGCGTTGTAGGATCCTTGCCAGCTGCCAAAAGTTTCTTTTGGATATTTGGAAGATTCTCAACCCCCATCAGAAAAATCAAGGTATCTGCTCCATGAGCCAAGTGTTCCCAGCGATGAGAAGATTCTTCTTTGGTTGGGTCCTCATGACCTGTAATCACCGTAAACGAAGCTGCCACTTGTCGATGAGTCACTGGAATGCCTGCATAAGCCGGAGCACCGATCGCCGAAGTCACCCCAGGAATGATCTCAAAAGAGACCCCCGCCTCCAGACAAGCGATAGCTTCCTCGCCACCTCGTCCAAAAACAAAAGGGTCCCCTCCCTTTAAGCGAACCACTCGTTTGCCTTCTTTGGCTTTTTGGACGATTAGTTCGTTGATTTCCTCTTGTTGAAGAGTATGCTGATTCGATGCTTTTCCTACATAAATCTTTTCTGCACCCATTGCTGCATATTTCATAATTTGGTCCGAAGCCAAACGGTCATAAATAACTACTTCTGCATTTTCCAATACTTCTTTTGCACCAAGGGTCAATAAACGCCAGTCACCAGGGCCAGCTCCTACCAAGCTTACTTGTCCTACTTTGATCACTGAACTACCTCCTACACGTTTTTTTGAAGGGTTTCTATAATTTCTTTTCCCCCTTGATTGGCCAATTTCTCCGCCAGCTCAATTCCTAATTTTTCTGCTTCATGTCGATAGCCCGATAGCTTTTCTCGAATCGAAATTTTACCATCGATTGAAAGAATCGTACCTTCTAAATTGAGCATGCCGCCCACAATCTCGCCATAGACCCCAAAAGGAACCTGACAACTGCCCTCTAAATGCCGCAAAAATGATCTTTCAGCAGTCACTGCATCGCAGGTTTCTGGATCATTTAAAAACTCAATATATTTTTTAGTCTCCATATCATCTGAGCGAACTTCCAAAGTCAAAGCCCCTTGCCCCACTGCAGGTAAACAAATCTCCTGAGGCAGAATTTGGTCAATTCGAAAATCCCAACCTAAACGATGAAGCCCCGACACTGCTAAGATAATCGCATCCATTTCACCAGAATCAACTTTTTTTAGCCGAGTATCCACATTGCCCCGCAAAGGAACAATCTCAAGGTCTGGCCGATAATGGAGTACCTGAGCTGCTCGCCGCAAGCTACTGGTTCCCACTTTCGCCCCAATCGGAAGTTGATCAATTGAGTCATACTTAGGCGAAATAAACGCATCCCCCGGATGCTCCCGTGTTGTAATTACTGGAATTTCTAATCCTTCTGGTAAAACAGTTGGTACATCCTTCAAGCTATGAACTGCCAATTGGACATTTCCCTTTAGCATTTCCTCTTCAATTTCTTTTGTAAAGAGACCTTTTCCGCCGATTTGAGAAAGAGGCATATTTTGCATTCGATCCCCAGTAGTCTGAATGACTTGAATCACCACAACCACATCAGAATGTTTCTTTTGAATCGCACTGGCAATATGATTTGCCTGCCAAAGTGCCAATTTACTTCCTCGAGTCCCAATGATGATCTTCTTTTTAAGCATTTTCTTCGCTCGCTTCCGTTAAATTAAATAATTCTTGCATCGCATTTTTCATTTCTGCCTCTTCCCCAAAACCATCTTCCGCCGCTTGGCGCAATCTTAGGATCGGGTCTCTTAAAATTTTTCTCATCATCAAACGACTCATCTGCTCGATCACTCGTTGATCTTCCTCAGGCAAATGGTTCAATTTGCTTAACGCTTTTTTTAAAGCCCACTGGCGAATAAAATCCGCTTTTCCTGTGAGCTCTACCAACAAAGGCTGGTAAGAAAAATACTTAAACCGCTCATCCAATTCTTCCACCACTTCATGAATCATCCCTCGAGCCTCTTCGGCTTCGCTCTCTCTCTTCTTTCGATTGTCTGCTACCACTTCTTCTAAATTATCAATATTTAACAGTTTGACCCCTGGAATTTGACCCACATCAGGCTCCACATCCCGAGGAACCGCAATATCGATGATCAGTAAAGGCTTACCTTCTCGATCTGCCATCAAGCGGGCCATATCCCAGCTTTTGACAATGTAATGAGGAGCCCCAGTCGATGTAATCAAAATGTCCGTACTCACTGCAATATCCATAAAGCCCCCAAAAGGAATCGCCCGTCCCTTAAATTGTCTGGCTAAATCTTTGGCTCGATCAAAATTACGGTTCGACACAAAGATAGTACCAATTCCATCAGCAATAAGATGCTTGGCAGCCAGCTCAGCCATCTGACCAGCCCCAATCACCATAACCGTCTTACCTTCC
>JAGOHU010000012.1 GCA_017995975.1 Negativicutes bacterium | reverse complement strand
AATGGAAAAAAAATGTGTTAAAATTATTAACGGTACAAATACACATGCAGTGGTTCATCCTGTGCCAAGAAAAATAAAATTAAACGACTGCAGAGGAAAAACGGGAGGAAGAAAATGGCTGTTATTTCAATGAAACAATTACTGGAAGCTGGAGTTCACTTTGGTCATCAAACTCGTCGCTGGAACCCAAAAATGTCTCGGTTTATCTTTACTGAGCGAAACGGAATTTACATCATCGACTTACAAAAAACCGTTCGTAAAATTGATGAGGCTTACAATTTTGTTCGTAATCTTTCTGCTGAAGGCGGAACGATTCTATTCGTAGGAACAAAAAAACAAGCTCAAGAAGCAATGAAAGAAGAAGCAGAACGTTGTGGAATGTTCTTCGTAAACGAGCGTTGGTTGGGCGGAATGCTTACTAACTTCCAAACTATTCAAAAACGAGTAGATCGTCTTCACAAATTGGAAAAAATGGAAGAAGATGGTACTTTTGAATTATTACCTAAAAAAGAAGTAATTCAACTTCGTCATGAAAAAGATCGTCTCCAAAAATACCTAGGCGGTATTAAAAATATGAAACGTGTTCCAGATGCAATCTACGTAGTAGACCCAAGAAAAGAGCACATTGCAATCGCAGAAGCTCACAAACTTGGAATTCCTGTAGTTGGAACTGTAGATACTAACTGCGATCCTGATGAAATTGATTATCCAATTCCTGCAAACGACGATGCAATCCGTGCGGTTAAATTGTTGGCAGCTCGTATGGCGGATGCA
Organism: Negativicutes bacterium; assembly: GCA_017995975.1. Taxonomy (GTDB): domain Bacteria; phylum Bacillota; class Negativicutes; order JAGOZY01; family JAGOZY01; genus JAGOHU01. Next base: position 17,034 of record JAGOHU010000012.1, on the reverse strand, counting down.
ATGATCGAAGGTCGTCAAGGGGAGCAATTTGATGCTGAAACCGAAGCATCTGCACCTCAAGAAGCAGTCGAAGCATAATATCAATAATTGCAGTAAGACAAATTACTGTATTAGAAAGGTAAGAGATAATCTCTTACCTTTCTCTTGGAAGAATCTATAAAAAATTAGGAGGCTTTTCATGATTACAGCAGAAATGGTAAAAACTCTTCGTGAACGTACTGGTGCCGGAATGATGGACTGCAAAAAAGCATTGACCGCAACAGAAGGAAATATGGATAAAGCAATCGATTTTCTTCGTGAAAAAGGGCTTGCAGCAGCAGCGAAAAAAGCGGATCGTATCGCAACTGATGGATTAGTAGAGTCTTATATCCATGCAGGTGGACGCATTGGTGTGTTGGTTGAGATCAACTGCGAAACTGACTTTGTTGCTAAAACTGATGACTTCAAAACTTTGGTGAAAGATATTGCTATGCATATTGCAGCAGCAAATCCACTTTATGTGCTTCGTGAAGAAGTACCTGCTGAAATTCTGACTCATGAACGTGAAATTTTGAAAGCTCAAGCAATCAACGAAGGCAAACCTGAAAATATTGCTGAGAAGATGGTTGAAGGACGTATTGAAAAATATTACAAAGATCATTGCTTGATGGATCAAATTTTTGTTAAAGATGGGGAAAGTACAATTACTGAACTCATTAAATCAAATATTGCTAAAATGGGTGAAAATATTACTATTCGCCGTTTTGCCCGTTTTAATTTGGGTGAAGGTTTAGAGAAAAAAGAAACTGATTTTGCCGCAGAAGTATTGGCAGCAGCTCAACAATAATTCTTAAACCCCGAGATACCGGTTGCTGACCGTGTAGATTGGGGTTTTTGACTAAGAATGAGTATAAAAGTGCAGGAGGAAATAACGTGGCAGAGAAGTATAATCGTGTGATATTAAAATTGAGCGGTGAGGCCCTAGCGGGAGAAAAGGGATTTGGTATTAATACCGAGGTAGTCGATAGTGTGGCTAAAGAAATTCGTGAAATCACTTCCCGAGGGATTCAAGTAGCTGTAATTATTGGTGGCGGAAATATTTGGCGTGGCATGTCTGAAAATGCCAAAGGCATGGAACGAGCAACTGCTGATTATATGGGAATGCTAGCAACTATTATTAATTCTCTTGCACTTCAAGATGCATTGGAAGATGAAGGGGTCGACACAAGAGTCCAAACTTCAATTGAAATGAGACAAATTGCGGAACCTTATATCCGTCGGCGTGCGATTCGGCACCTTGAGAAAGGGCGGGTTGTTATTTTTGGCGGTGGTACAGGAAGTCCGTACTTTTCGACCGATACGACCGCAGCGCTTCGAGCAGCGGAAGTAGAAGCTGATGTGATTTTGATGGCGAAAAAGAATGCTGATGGAGTCTATGATAGCGATCCACGAAAAAATCCGAATGCGAAGAAATTTGATGTGTTGCAATATATGGATGTGTTGAGCCGAGGTCTTGAGGTTATGGATTCGACTGCCACATCGCTCTGTATGGATAATAATATTCCAATGGTTGTTTTTAGTATCGATGAGCCTGGAAATATTTTAAAGGCTGCACTTGGTGAAACAATTGGAACAAAAGTAGGAGGTTAGTAAAATGCCTGTAAAAGCAATTTATAAAAGTCATGAAGAAAAAATGGCCAAATGTCTCGAATCTTTAAAGCGGGAACTCGCTGCAATTCGAACAGGTCGAGCAACTCCAGCTTTACTTGATCGAGTTCAAGTGGATTATTATGGTTCTCCAACTCCGGTGAGTCAAGTGGCCAACGTGTCGATTCCGGATCCACGTAGTATCTTGATTGCTCCTTGGGAAAAAACCATGGTACCAGAAATTGAAAAAGCAATCATGAAATCCGATTTAGGCTTAACTCCAAACTCGGATGGAGCTGTGATTCGTTTGAACCTACCTCAATTGACTCAAGAGCGACGTGCAGAATTTGTAAAAGTAGCTCATAAAAAAACCGAGGAAGCTCGCATTGCGATCCGGAATGTGCGTAGAGATGCGAACGAAGCTTTGAAAAAATTAGAAAAAGATAAAAGTGTGCCTGAGGACGAACTGAAAAAAGCTCAGGATGATGTTCAAAAGCTGACAGACCGCCATATTAAAGACGGAGATCAAATGGTTGCGGCAAAAGAAAAGGAAATTATGGAAGTATGATTTCCTTGGAATCCCTCCAAAAGTGGTTAGGATTTCCTTGGGCTGATTTAGAAAGTTGGTTGTTGGGACAAGGTTTGTCTTATGAGAAGTTGGTCTGGACTCCAGACGAACGTAGTCAATTTGAGGTAGATTTAAATCGCTCTTATGTGATGCAAATTTCTCTAAATGATGATAAAATTAAAGTAGAGATCGCGGGTAAAATGAGCGGTCGCAAAGAAATGTAAAAGAAGTCATTCTTTGATGCGAGTCAAGGAGTGACTCTTTCTCTAGTAGGGATATTTTTTCTGAGAAGTAGGAGGGCGACCATGCAAGAAAATCCAGTGACTCACATCGCAGTGATTATGGATGGCAATGGAAGGTGGGCTCAAAAAAGAGGGCTACCACGTACTGGGGGACATAAAGTCGGAGCTGAAGTGCTTCGAAAGATCATTGAATGGGCGACTCAGACTGAGATTGAACATTTGACTTGTTATGCCTTCTCAACAGAAAATTGGAAACGCCCCAAAATTGAAGTTACTTTTTTGATGACCTTATTTTCTTCTTATTTGGAAAAAGAAGTTAAAAACTTGAAAAAAAATGGGGTCCGCTTAAAAATTATCGGAGATAAGGCGGGACTTTCAAGTAAGCTACAAAAACTGATTGTCAAAGCGGAAGCGGAAACAGCGGATGGTCAAAATCTTCAATTGAATTTAGCAGTGAATTACGGATCTCAACAAGATATTACCGGAGCAGTTCGTTTGATTGCTCAAGCAGTTCTTGAGGGAAAAATGAAACCTGATGAGATTCAAGTAGATACGATTACTAATCAGTTAAGTACTGCTGGAATTCCGGCACCAGATTTATTAATTCGTCCTGGGGGAGATTTTCGAATTAGCAATTATTTACTTTGGGAACTGGCTTATACAGAATTTTTCTTTTATGAGAAACTCTGGCCTGATTTTACGGTGGAAGATATGGAACAAATTTTATCGGACTTTAAAAATCGAGAACGCCGCTTTGGCGGTTTAGTTGATTCGGGAGGTACGAATGCTTAGAACAAGAATATTGACGGCTTTAGTGGTTGCACCGCTCGCATTATTTGCGGCGTGGCAAGGAGGCTGGTTATTTACTGGACTCATGATAATTTTGACAATTGCAGGTTGGCGAGAATTTTACCGAATGTTACCCATGGGAAAAAAGCCACATCTGTTACAATATATAGGGATGACTTTTTCAGTTGGTATGATCCTCTGGACCCAGTTTGCTAGGAATGAGTTTATCTTGAGTGGAGTTTTTTTACTCATTTTAATGGGAACTCTTCTGTTACTTTTTTCAATCTTTATTGTCCGAGACCCTCAAACGATGCCGGCCATTTTTTTTACTATGGGTGGGTTGATTTATTTAGGGGTAGGATTTAGCTCTTTTGTGGGAGTTCGAAATGGGTTTGGGATGAATAACGGATTAGCTCTTCTAGGAACCGTAGTGGTAGCTACTTGGGCAAATGATAGCTTTGCTTACTTCGCAGGTCGTATGCTTGGGAAACACAAGCTATGTGCCGAGATTAGCCCGGCCAAGAGCGTGGAAGGCGCGATTGCTGGCTGTGTTGGTGCAGTTCTTGTAGTGGTGGGATCTGCTTATTATTTTGATCCAGTTTTAGTTAATAGTTCTTTGCCTGTTCTGATTGTATTTGGATTCCTTGTTGGGGTTTCGGGAATTTTAGGTGATTTAGCTGAGTCTGGTTTAAAACGCTGGAGCAATATTAAAGATTCGGGAAACTTTTTTCCCGGTCATGGCGGTGTGTTAGATCGATTGGATAGTTTACTTTTAGTGGTTCCTTTTACTTATTTGGTAGTTCAATTCTTTTATATTGTTCCTCTCGGGATGATGGGAAAATAAAAGCTAGGAGAAATGATGATGAAGCGTATTTCGATTTTAGGAAGTACCGGTTCGATTGGTACTCAAGCTTTAGATGTGGTACGAGAAAGACCAGACCAATTTCAAGTAGTGGCCTTGGTGGCCTATGAAAATGATGAATTACTGGAAAAGCAAATAGAAGAATTTTCTCCTTCTTTGGCTGTGCTTGTTTCGCAGGAAGCTTATGACCGGTTGAAATCTCGTTATCAAGGTAAGACTGAATTGCTGGTAGGGGAAGCGGGAGTGCTGGAAGCGGCCTGTATTGGCGAAGCGGATGTAGTGTTGACTGCTCTGGTTGGCTTTGCAGGCTTGGCTCCCACTTTGGCGGCCATTGAAGCAGGCAAAGATATTGCGATTGCCAATAAAGAAACTCTTGTGGCAGCTGGTGCCTTGGTTACTGAGTTAGCCGCTAAAAAGAAGGTTCGACTTTTACCAGTTGATAGTGAACATAGTGCGATTTTTCAATCTCTTCAAGGTAATTCGCTTGAAGGGATCGAAAAGTTGATTATTACTGCTTCCGGGGGGGCTCTTCGAGATTGGCCTCGTGAGAAGCTACCAGAAGCCAAATTGGCAGATGTACTAAAACATCCCAATTGGTCTATGGGAGTAAAAATCACAATTGATTCGGCTACTTTAGCCAATAAAGGGTTAGAAGTGATTGAGGCTCGTTGGCTCTTCAATATTCCTTATGATCAAATTGAAGTGGTGGTTCATCCACAAAGCATTATTCATTCGGCAGTTCAATATGGCGATGGAAGCATCATTGCTCAAATGGGATTGCCTGATATGAAGTTGCCTATACTATATGCTTTGTGCTGGCCTGAGCGAGGCAAGACTGATTGGCCTCGATTCTCTTTCTTTGATCACCCAGAACTAACTTTTAGAAAACCAGACTTAGACCGAAATCCGGCGTTGAAATTAGCTTTTGCAGCAGGACGACGAGATGGTACGGCCCCTTGTATTTATAATGGGGCTAATGAAGAAGCGGTGGCTCAATTTCGGAAGGGAACAATTTCTTTTTTAGAGATTGCTGATCTGATCGAGGGAGCTTTAAATCACTTAGAAGTAAAAAAAGCAGATGAACTTTTGGTAATTCGAGAAGCTGATAGGATGGCTCGTAATTGGGTGCAACAGCGAATTGCCCAAAAATAGGAGGAACTAGATGACAATTTTAGCAGCAGTTTTTGTTTTTGGACTGGTGGTACTGGTTCATGAATTAGGGCACTTTATTGTGGCCAAATTAGTAGGAATGAGGGTCGATGAATTTGCGATTGGTTTTGGTCCGAAGTTAATTTCCTTTCAAAAAGGTGAGACCCGTTATTCTTTGCGGGCGATTCCTTTGGGAGGATTTAATAAAATCGCTGGAATGGATCCAGAAGAGGAATTGGATGACCGATCTTACTTGAAAAAGCCAATTGGTTTTCGATTTTTAGTGATTGCGGCTGGCTCGATGATGAATCTTCTTTTGCCAATTCTGATTTTTTTCTTGATCTACACAGGAGTTGGTTTGGTCCAACCAGTTAATGACTTACCGGTCCCGGGAGAAGTGCTAGAAAATCGGGCCGCTCAAAAAGCAGGATTTTTACCAGATGATCAAGTGATTAGCATTAATGGTAAATCCGTAGGAACCTGGAAAGAAATGACCCAACAAATCCAAACTTTGCCGGGAGATCGACCAGCGGTCTTCTTAGTAAAAAGACAGAACCAAGAGAAGTCTTTACAAGTGGTTCCTGAAAAAGATGAGCGAAGTGGACGAGTGGTGATTGGGATCATGCAGAAATCTGAGCGAGTTCGAGTGGGCCCAATCGATGCGATTGTGATGTCTTTCGATCGTACTTGGAAATTGACCTATGCGATCTATGATGGATTGAAACAAATGGTTACCAGTAAGGCGGGAGTTGAATTGTCTGGTCCGATCGGGGTGGCCCGAATGGCTGGCGAGGTGGCTTCCAATGACGGAATCATTGGTTTGCTTGGTTTTACTGCTTTTTTAAGTATCAACCTAGGGATTATGAATTTATTGCCCATTCCTGCCCTTGATGGAGGACACTTACTTGTATTGTTGGTAGAGTGGGTGCGAGGCAAACCGTTGAATTCAAAGCAAGCAGGTCGTATTCAAATGATTGGGGTAGCCTTTTTATTGAGTCTATTTGTGATTGTAGCGGCTCAAGATATTCTTCGACTTTTTAAAGATTGAGAGGGAAGATAATATGGGATTTACTCGTAACGAAACTCGTAGATTGCAAGTGGGTAAAGTGCCGATTGGCGGAGGCTCTCCAGTTTCCATTCAATCAATGACCAATAGTCAAACCGCCGATGTAGAAGGAACCTTAGCTCAAATTAGTCGCCTCGCAATGGCAGGCTGTGATATTGTCCGAATTGCGATTCCCGATCAAGCATCGGCCCAGGTGGTCGATCAAATTAAAGAAAAATCCCCTCTCCCTTTGATTGCGGATATCCATTTTGATTATCGACTGGCTTTGACTTGCTTAGAGCGTGGAATTGATGGACTGCGAATTAATCCAGGCAATATTGGTGGGGCTGAAAATGTACGTACTGTAGCTCAAGCTGCGAAAAAACGGGGCGTCCCAATTCGAATTGGCGTAAATGCTGGGTCTTTGGAAAAAGAAATTCTTGCAGCTCATGACGGACATCCGACTGCAGAAGGTATGGTGGCCAGTGCACTTCATCATATTAAACTTTTAGAAGATCAAGATTTTGAAGATATTAAAGTTTCTTTAAAAGCTCAAAATGTGCCTTTAACTTTAGCGGCTTATCGGCTCCTAGCGGAGCAGGTCAACTATCCTCTTCATCTGGGGATTACTGAGTCGGGCACTGTGACCAGTGGGGTGATTCGTTCCTCGGTGGGGATTGGTGCTTTATTGGCCGAAGGGCTAGGAGATACTTTTCGAGTTTCTTTGACTGGTCCGCCAGAAGAAGAGATTGCTGTAGCCAAGGAGATTCTTAAAGTCTTAGAACTCCGTGAGGGAGGGCCTACGCTAGTATCTTGTCCTACTTGTGGACGTTGTCAGATTGATCTTTATTCGATTGCAAAACAGGTAGAGGAAAAATTAAAAGGAATCCCCGACCCGATCAAAGTAGCCGTGATGGGCTGTGTAGTTAATGGGCCTGGAGAAGCCCGAGAGGCTGATATTGGTATTGCTGGTGGGAAAGGTGCAGGAATTCTTTTTCGAAAAGGCGAAGTGATTCGGACTGTACCGGAAGACCAACTGGTAGGGGAATTGTTTACTGAAATTGATAAATGGTTGAAGGGAGAACGTTAATTCATGTTATTTACAAATGTATTTGCTCCAACTTTACGCGAAGTCCCAGCTGAGGCAGAAATCCCAAGTCATCAGCTTTTATTGAGAGCTGGTTTTATTCGAAGATCTGCTGGGGGGGTATATAGTTATTTGCCTTTGGCTTGGAAAGTTCTTCAAAAAATCGAAGCGATTGTTCGGGAAGAAATGAATGCGAAAAATTCTCAAGAATTGTTGATGCCGGTTATTCAGCCAGAAGAGATCTGGCAAGAAAGCTGTCGTTGGCAGGTTTATGGAGATGAAATGTGGAGACTAAAAGATCGTCATGGTCGTGGCTTTTGCTTAGGGCCAACCCATGAGGAATTGGTGACGACCTTAGTCCGAAACGATGTTCGTTCTTATCGTCAATTGCCTCTTCGACTATACCAAATTCAAAATAAATATCGAGATGAAGTGCGTCCACGCTTTGGCTTGATTCGAGGCCGAGAATTTATCATGAAAGATATGTATTCTTTTGACCGAGATGAGGCTGGGCTTGATGTGGCTTATTGGGAGATGCACGAAGCTTATACCAACATTTTTTCTCGTTGTGGGTTAGATTTTCGCCCAGTTGAGGCTGATTCGGGTGCGATTGGTGGCAGTGGTTCTCATGAGTTTATGGCTTTGGCTGATAGCGGTGAGTCCAATGTAGCTTTTTGCGATTCTTGTGACTTTGCAGCAACTGACGAAAAAGCCGAGTTATTGGTAGTGGTTCAAGATGCAGTAGAGGGAGAGCTCGCTGAAATAGCGACTCCAGATAAAAAGACAATTGCAGAAGTAGCCGAGTTATTGGGTATCCCTGAAAGTGATACGATCAAAGCAATTGCGATGGATACAGATCAAGGCGCTGTAGTGGTATTGGTTCGTGGGGATCACGAAGTGAATCCGATTAAAGTCCAAAATGCTCTAAACTGTATTACTGTTGAAATGCTAAGTGACGAGCGGATTCAAGAGCTGGCTTTAGTAACTGGCTTTATGGGGCCGATCGGGCTGAATGAAAAGGTTCGTATCTTGGCTGACCAAACTGTAATGGAAATGAAAAGTGCAGTAGTAGGAGCCAACAAGATCGATTATCATTTGAAAAATTTCTCAGCCAAACGGGATATGAAGCCTGCGATGGTTGGGGACTTCCGTATGATCTTAGAGAGTGATCCATGTCCTCGTTGTTCCGGTGGAAAAGTGAAGATCGCTCGTGGGATCGAAGTGGGACAAATCTTTAAGCTTTATACTAAATACAGTGAGTCTTTAAAATGTACTTTCTTGGATGAAAATGGCAAAGCCAAGCCAATGGTGATGGGGTGCTACGGAATCGGAGTTTCTCGTACTATGGCTGCGGCGGTGGAACAATCTTTTGATAAAGATGGAATCATCTGGCCGGTAGCGATTGCTCCTTATGAAGCTTTGGTGGTGCCTGTAAGTATCAAAGATGAGGCTCAAAAAGAGGCGGCTTTTGCAATCTATGAAGATTTGAAAGCTCTGAAAGTGGACGTCTGTCTTGATAATCGAGATGAACGGTCTGGGGTGAAATTCAAAGATGCGGACTTGATTGGTTTTCCTATCCGAGTAGTGATTGGTAAATCTTTGGCCGAAGGCAATGTGGAGATCAAAATTCGTAAAACCGGCGAAATGGTAGTTTGTTCAGTAAAAGAAGCAGCTCAAGAGGTAAATCGTCTTTTGAAAAGCTTGTCGTAATAAGGGAATGGTTGTATGGAAAATTATGTAGTCCGTCCGAAAAATGCTTCCCCTCTTAGAGGGACTAATTTAATTGTCCAAGAGATATGGGTGAATCCGGCAGAAGAAAGCTGCCGGATTCGTCTTATTGGTACTGGTGAATTAGATCGCCAAGTGGCTTTGGAAGTAGAAGAAAAATTAAAACTTAAAAAAGTGGTTTGGGAAAAAGAGGGGCAACCTCTTACTTTTTCGTCAGCCCCTGGGAAAGTGGAAGCACCCCAAGTGGCTCTTTCGGAAAGCGAAGCGTGGGAAAAATCGATTCAAGTGGTGACGAAGGATTTGCCGGCAGTACTTTTTTGGCTGAAACAAGCGAAACGAGAATGGCAGGCTGAATACCTTTTTATTCATATTCCCAGTCGCTTTGGTTGGGAGATCGTGGAAACTTCTGGAGTGCTTGGGGCTCTTCAGGAGGAATTCCAAAAGGGATTGGCTAAGCCTGTCACTTTACGGCTCAGTGTGACCGAAGAGGATGGGATCGATGATATCTGGAGTGAGCCCGTACCGATGCCACCTGAGGCGATGAAGAATTCTTATGAGCCTAAAGAGCGTAGTGAAAGCAAAGGGCCTACTGTGATGATCGGTCGCCCGATCCGGGGGACGGTCCGCTCGATGAGACAAATCACCGAAGAAGAAAGACAAGTAGTAGTGGAAGGACAAATCCTTCAAATTGAACGTCGAGACTTACGAAGTGGTCGGACTCTTTTGACTATGGAGATTGCCGATTCGGAGAGTGCAATTAGTGCGAAGCACTTTTTCCCCGATGAAGCATCAGCTAAGGCTTTTTCACGAGTTGCTCCTGAAAAGGGTGGCTATGTAAGGGCCAAGGGCCGGGTGGAGAGTGACCGATTTACCCAAGAGCTGACTTTAATGCTGGATCATCTGGAAGGGGCCGCGGCTCCAGAAAAAAGGAAAGATACAGCAGAAGTGAAGAGGGTAGAGCTTCACGCTCATACCCAAATGAGTCCGATGGATGCGGTGATCCCAGCAGGCCAGTTGATCAAGCGAGCCATTGAATGGGGACACCCAGCGATCGCCATCACTGATCATGGGGTGGTGCAATCTTTCCCAGAGGCCCAACAGGCAGTGAAGAAGTCCAAAGGAGCGATTAAGGTTCTATATGGGGTAGAAGCTTATCTTTTTGACAAAGATATTACCAAGGTCTGGCATATTATCATTTTGGCGAAAAATTCGATCGGTCTGCAAAATTTATACCGATTGATTTCTTTTTCCCATCTTCAATATATGTACAAAAATATTCCTCGTATTCCAAGAGAGCTTTTGCTGGAGCATCGGGATGGTCTGATCTTGGGCTCCGCTTGTGAGGCCGGAGAATTTTTTGATAAGATGATGGATCGGGCAGATGATGCAGAGCTAGAAGAAGTGGCGAAATTCTACGATTATCTAGAAATTCAGCCCGTTTTAAATAATGAATTTATGATCCGTAAAGGAATGGTGGCTAATGAAGAAGAGCTTCGAACTCTCAATCGCCGTATTGTGGCTATGGGCGAAAAGCTCAATATGCCGGTGTGTGCCACTTGTGATGTCCACTTTATGGAGCCACAAGATGAGATTTATCGTCGGATCTTGATGGCTGGGATCGGCTTCTCCGATGCTGACTTGCAGCCTCCTCTTTATTTCCGAACCACCGAAGAGATGCTCAAAGAGTTTGCTTACTTAGGCAAAGAAAAGGCCTATGAAGTGGTGGTGACTCAGCCCAATTGGATCGCCGATCAGATCGAAAAGATCGAACCGATCCCGGATAAGACTTATTTTCCTGTGATTCCTGGTGCGGAAGATCAGGTGCGAAAGATGGCTACTGATAAGGCTAAGAGTCTTTATGGGGATGACTTACCTGAGTTGATCGTAGAAAGACTCGAAATGGAGCTAAAGTCGATTATTGGCAATGGTTTTGCGGTTCTTTACTTGATTGCTCATAAGTTGGTTAAAAAGTCGATGGATGATGGCTACTTGGTTGGCTCTCGGGGGTCGGTGGGCTCTTCTTTTGTGGCGACTATGATGGATATTACGGAAGTAAATCCTTTGCCGCCTCATTGGCGTTGTGATTCGTGTAAGTGGAAAGAATTTGACTTGACTGGCGATTATGGTGGTGGCTTTGACTTGCCTGACCGAGATTGCCCTGAGTGTGGAGCCCGATGTCGTAAGGAAGGTCATGACATTCCTTTTGCAGTCTTTATGGGATTTGAAGGGGACAAAGTTCCAGATATTGATTTGAATTTCTCTGGTGAATACCAAGGGAAGGCTCATAAGTATACGGAAGAACTTTTTGGTAAAGATAATGTATTTCGAGCTGGTACGATTAGCACGGTGGCCGATAAGACCGCTTATGGGTTTGCTAAGAAATATTGTGATGAGCGGAGCATTCGGGCTCGGACTGCGGAGATCAATCGGATGGTCTTTGGTTGTACTGGGGTAAAACGAACCACTGGTCAGCATCCGGGCGGGATCATCGTAGTACCGAGAGATATGGATATTCATCATTTTACTCCGGTTCAATATCCAGCGGATAAGAAAGAGTCTGGTACGATTACCACTCATTTTGATTACCATTCGATTCATGATCAGTTGGTGAAGCTAGATATTCTGGGCCATGACGATCCGACAGTGATTCGGATGCTGGAAGAATTGACCGGCTTGGATGCCAAGGTGATTCCTTTTGATGATCCGGAGACCATGAGTTTGTTTAATTCGCCAGAAGCTCTTAATTTGTTGGATAATCCTTTGGGATTGAAGACTGGGACTTTGGGGATTCCAGAATTTGGAACTCGGTTTGTCCGTGAAATGCTGGAGACTACTTTACCGAAATGCTTTAGTGAATTGGTACGAATCAGCGGATTTTCCCATGGAACCGATGTGTGGATCAATAATGCTCAGGACTTGATCAAAGAGGGAATCGCAAAGCTGGGCGATGCGATCTCGACTCGGGACGATATTATGGTCTATCTGATGCACCGTCATGTGCCAGCTCAGACTGCTTTTACTGTGATGGAAAGTGTCCGTAAAGGTAAAGGGGTATCAGAAGACTATGCCAAGATCCTACGGGATCATAAGGTGCCTGAGTGGTATATTGAGTCTTGTCGTAAGATTCAGTATATGTTTCCGAAAGCTCATGCGGTGGCTTATGTGATGATGGCTTTTCGTATTGCTTATTGTAAGGTCCATCATCCTTTGGCTTTTTATGCGTCTTACTTTACTGTGAGGGCTGATGACTTTGATGCGGAGACTATGGTGCGAAGCAAAGCTCAGTTGATCGAGCAGTTGCGCCGAATGGATAGTACGGGAGCTCCTTTGAGTGCGAAAGATAAGAGCATTCAAACTGTTATGGAAATGGCTTTGGAGCTGATCTTGCGGGGCTTTACTTTTGAGAAGGTTTCTTTATATGAATCGGATCCGGTGAATTTTATTATTCGAAATGGAGGTCTTCTACCGCCTTTGGGCTCTTTGCGGGGTCTGGGGGAGAATGCGGCTCGCAATATTGTGGCGGCTCGAGAGAAGGGGCCTTTTAGTTCGATTGAAGATTTATGCATTCGTAGTCGTATTGGAAAAGATGTACAAGAGATATTAGAGAAGCATGGAACTTTGGCGGGTCTTCCGAAAGCAAATCAAATTGAGCTTTTTGGGTAAAGTGCTTGTTATTTCTAAGTGAATGAAGTACAATGGTGAGAAAGATAGTGTTTTTGCGGAAAGAGTGGGGAAGCCCACTCTTTCCTGTTGTATCGTCAATCGTGAGGAGGTTTGAAAGATGGATAAAAGAAAATTGGAAGTTCGGGTAGCTGAGCAGGTGGAAAAAATAATTGCAGAAACAGATTTGCAGCTTGTAGATGTGGAGTATGTGAAGGAAAAAGATTGGTATTTACGAGTTTTTCTGGATAAGGTTGGCGGAATTGCCCTAGAGGATTGCCAATTTGTAAGCCGTACCCTTGATCAGTGGTTGGATGAAACTGACCCGGTTCCTTTTGCTTATCATCTGGAGGTTTCTTCGCCTGGTTTGGATCGGCCTTTGAAAAAAGAGAATGATTTTACCCGTAATTTAGATAAGTCCATTGAGGTAACATTCTTTGCTCCTTGGGAAGGGAAGAAAGTCTGGGTGGGACTTTTAAAATCCTTTGATGGGGATAAGCTAGTAGTAGAGATTGAAAATGAAATGATTGAATTGCCGAGAAAGCAGATTGCTCAAGTTCGGCTTCATCTCGGATAGTCCGAGAAATACAAGGAGGAACCATTGTGAATGTAAATTTTCTGGATACTTGTGGGGAGCTGGCAAAGGAAAAAGGAATTTCTCCAGATGTGCTATTTGATGCGATTGAGGCGGCTTTGATTTCTGCATACCGTAGAAATTTTGGGGCTGTGCAAAATGTGCGAGTGGCTTTGGATCGAACCACTGGGGTATTTCAAGTGTTCTCTCGGCTGAAAGTAGTCGAAGCAATTGAAGATGCTCGTCAAGAAATTACTCTGGAAGAGGCTCAGAAGATCGACTCTCGCTATGAGGTGGAGGATTTTGTTGAGACTGAAATTACTCCGAAGGACTTTGGTCGTATTGCCGCTCAAACTGCGAAGCAAGTAGTGGTGCAACGTTTGAAGGAAGCAGAGCGCGGAATTATTTATGATGAATATGCGGCTAAAGAAGGCGATATTGTCACTGGGATGATTCATCGGGTAGAGCGGGCAGAACAAAAAAATGTGTATCTGGAAATTGGTAAAACCGAAGCGGTGCTGATGCCATCGGAACAAATTCCTCATGAGCTGTATAAATCAGGAGAGCGGCTTAAGTGCTATTTACTTGAGGTGAAGAAGACCAATAAAGGACCACAAATCCTTGTTTCTCGAACTCATCCAGGACTTTTAAAACGACTTTTCGAATTGGAAGTGCCAGAAATTCATGATGGTTTTGTAGAGATTCGTTCGGTTTCTCGTGAGGCAGGAGCTCGCTCGAAGATCGCTGTGTATTCTCGGGATGGAAATATTGATCCAGTCGGTTCTTGTGTAGGCCCTAAAGGGTCTCGGGTGCAGAATGTGGTCAATGAATTGCGAGGCGAGAAGGTGGATATTGTAAAGTGGGATGAGGATCCTGCGGTATATATTGCCAATGCTTTGAGTCCATCTAAGGTAGTTAGTGTGGAAGTTTTCCCAGATGAGAAGGCTTCCCGAGTCGTGGTGCCGGATTATCAATTGTCTTTGGCGATTGGTAAAGAAGGCCAGAATGCTCGCTTGGCTGCCAAGCTTACGGGCTGGAAGATCGATATTAAAAGCGAAGCTCAATTATAGAATAAGGAGGAGAGAGAGGGCATGAAAGTAAGGAAGGTACCGCAACGACTTTGCGTGGCTTGTCAATCTCAGGGCGCTAAGCGCGAACTTCTACGGATTGTTCGCTCTCCTGAGGGAATCGTAAGTATTGATTTAACAGGAAAAAAGCCTGGTCGTGGCGTATATATATGTAAGACTACTGAATGTTTGGCAAAAGCAATCAAAGAGAAGCGGCTTGAAAAGGCTTTGCGAGTGGAAGTAAGTGATGAAGTCCGCAAGGGCTTGCTAGAGGAGATGGAGCAACTTGCAAAATCAAACTAGTCAGATCATTTCTCTTCTTGGGCTGGCGCAACGAGCCGGGATGATTGCTTCTGGAGAAGATACAGTGGGCCGAGAGGTTAAGAAAAGAAAAATAGCTTTATTGATTGTAGCAGATGATAGCTCAGAAAATACTCGGAAACGGGCAGAAGGCTGGGCAGAGCATTATCATATTCCGATTTTCTTTTTTTCGAGTCGTGGCGAGATTGGAAAAGCGATCGGCAAAGAATGGCGTGCTATGTTGGGGATTCGGGATAAGGGTTTTTCAAAAAAAATTCAGTGCTTGCTCAATCAGGCACTGGCTGAGTAAAGCGGAGGTGGCTGAATGTCAGAGAAAAAGTACAGAATTTACGAGTTGGCTAAAGATTATGGAGTGACGAGTAAAGATGTTATGGGGGTTTTGGAAGCGCATAAGATAGAATTTAAAAATCATACTTCTACGGTAAATGAATCAGCAAAAGAAATTGTTGATGCTTTGTTGCGTCCTGGTAAGGGTGGACAAGTGAAGGTAGTTCCATCGGAACCGGTAGAAGCAGTGGAGGCAGTAGCAGCAGTGAAAATAGATGTAAAAAAAGAAGAGCCTAAGGTGGCAGAGACTCCTAAAGTGGCTACACCAGAAGTGGAAAAAGTAGTGGTCAGTGAGCCTGTGAAAACAGATGTAAAGCCAGCACCTGTTGCTCCGGCAGCACCAGTAGAACCAAAGCCGGTAGTAGAAAAGCCTAAAGTGGCAGCACCGGTACAACAAGCACGACCGGCTGGTCCGTCGAAAGCACCGCTTGGGGGTGGGCCTTTTCGTCCTGCGCCAGGTCATCAAGTAGGAGCATCGAAAGCTCCACTTGGTGGAGGACCTTTCCGTCCTGCACCGGGTCATCAGGTAGGAGCTTCGAAAGCTCCGCTTGGGGGAGGACCTTTCCGTCCTGCACCAGGTCATCAGGTAGGAGCCTCTAAGGCACCACTTGGTGGGGGGCCTTTCCGTCCTGCTACGCCTCAAGGGCAACGTCCGCCTTATCAAGGTCAAGGACAGCAAAGACCCGGTGGCTTTAAGCCAGCTGGCACTGGGGCAGGTCGTCCTGCTTTTGCAGGAGCTTCTTCTAGCCAAGGAAGACCAGCCGGTCCGAATAAACCTGTGGGCTCGACACCACCTCCGTCGACGATCGGGGCAGATAATAATCGATTTAAGAAAAAAGTTAAAGATAAAGATCGGGAAAAACGCTGGAAAGATGGAGATGCACGCTTAAGTGCGAGTAAAAATGGTAAGCATCAATTTCAAAAACCAGTAGAAATAAAAGCGCCTAAAATAAAACCTGAGAAAATCGCAGTGGGACCATTTATTTCGGTAACCGAATTTGCGGATAAAGCAGGACTGGCTACCAATGAAGTAATCAAAAAGTTACTTCTCTTAGGAATTATGGCGACCATTAATCAGGAAATTGATTTTGATACAGCTTCTTTGGTGGCTTCTGATTTTGATATTGCTGTAGAAGAGTTGGTGCCAGAGCTTGAAGCAACTGAGATCGAGGATGTGGAAGATGCACCGGAAGATCTTTTACCACGCCCACCGGTTGTAACGATTATGGGACACGTTGACCATGGTAAAACTTCGCTTTTGGATACGATTCGTCATACCAATGTAACGGCTCGTGAGGCTGGCGGAATTACTCAGCATATTGGGGCTTATCAAATTAGTGCTAAAGGGAAAAAAATCACTTTCCTTGATACTCCAGGACATGAAGCTTTTACAGCTATGCGTGCTCGGGGAGCTCAAGCGACGGATATTGCAGTACTTGTTGTTGCGGCAAATGATGGGGTAATGCCTCAGACTATTGAAGCGATCAACCATGCAAAATCTGCGAAAGTGCCAATCATTGTGGCGATCAATAAAATTGATATTCCTGATGCCAATCCAGATCGAGTGAAGCAGCAGCTTTCAGATCATGGACTTTTGGCAGAGGACTGGGGCGGCGATACCATTATGGTTCCGGTTTCGGCGAAACAGAAATTAAATATTGACGATTTGTTAGATCATATTCTTTTGGTTGCTGAAATTGAGGACTTGAAAGCCAATCCGAATCGTCCGGCTCAAGGGATTGTCATCGAGGCAAACTTGGATAAAGGACGAGGACCGGTTGCGACGATTCTCATTCAAAAAGGTACACTTCGTGTCGGCGATTCGATTGTAGTTGGAGTCGCTTCTGGTAAGGTTCGGGCTTTGATCAATGATCGAGGCGAGAGCGTGAAAAAAGCGGAGCCTTCGGTTCCAGTTGAAGTATTGGGTCTGTCAGAAGTTCCAGAAGCTGGTGACAATGCTACTGTAGCAGACGAAAAAGTGGTTCGTGC
>JAGOHU010000114.1 GCA_017995975.1 Negativicutes bacterium | reverse complement strand
ATATATTCATCCCAAATTTTTTCGTCAAACACATAAGAAGCAAAATCGCAATAATAGCATTTTTGTCTACAAAAAGGAATATGGACATAAATCCCCAATTTATTATTCATTATTTCTCCTTTTATCAATTCCTGATAATTGCCTTTAATTGAGCCAAAGCAATACTTTCATCTCTCGTAATTTCAGGACTATATCTTTTTATTTTAGTATTATTTTCTATCTCGATCTGAGAATAACGGAATAGTAGTTCCCCCATTCCATCTTGAAGACTCATCAGCCGCCCTGGAAATTGTTTTTTCTCATGACTAATTAGCACTCTGGCTAGGACCCATTCTTTTTCTTCGAACTCAATACCCAAAATAGGCAAATTATGGTTTTGACCAAATAAAATCGAAAAACGAGAATAAATAATATAAGCATTTTCGTTTGTTTTCAACTTACGGCCGGACACAAATTTTTTATAATTCAAATCTAAATCATAATAAGAAGAACCAATCCATTTGATCCCGCCGAAAATAACTACCGGAATTAAAATAATACCCCATAAAAAATCATAGGAAAAAGAGGATATTATAATTCCTAGCAAAAAAGTAACGAAGCCAAGAGCCCCCAATATATTCATCCAAAAGATCATGATTTTCTCCTATTTCAAACTAAAAAATACTAGCAGCATTTGCTACTAGTATTTTATCACAAATCACCTATAACTTTTGGATTAATCCATCTTCAAAACCGCCATAAAAGCTTCTTGAGGCAATTCAACGGATCCAACCTGCTTCATTCGTTTCTTACCTTCTTTTTGTTTCTCCAACAGTTTTCGTTTACGGCTGATATCGCCACCATAGCATTTGGCAAGTACATCTTTTCGCATAGCCCGCACGGTTTCACGAGCTACCACTTTACTACCAATCGCTGCTTGAATTGGAATCTCAAACATCTGGCGCGGGATGATTTCTTTCAACTTTTCTGCCAGTTGACGTCCCCGATATGGAGCTCGATCTTTATGAACAATTAAGCTCAGCGCATCCACTGCTTCTCCATTCAAAAGAATATCCAATTTCACAAGTTTAGAAGCTCGATAGCCAATCAATTCGTAATCAAGCGAAGCGTAACCCCGGGTTGAGGATTTCAATCGATCAAAATAATCATAAATGATTTCACCCAAAGGAAGTTCATAAGTTACCATCACTCGAGTTGTATCAAGATACTTCATATCTTTAAAGATACCTCGTTTATCCTGAGAAAGTTCCATTACGGAGCCAACATAATCATTTGGAACAATAATAGTAGCTTTTACATAAGGCTCTTCAATATGCTCAGTCTTTTGTACATCTGGTAACTTTGAAGGGTTATCTACAACAATCATTTCTCCATCTGTCATGTGTACATGATAAATAACATTTGGAGCTGTGGTAATCAGAGAAATTCCGTATTCTCTTTCCAATCTTTCTTGAATGACTTCCATATGGAGCAGTCCTAAAAATCCGCAACGAAACCCAAATCCAAGCGCAACCGAAGTTTCTGGTTCATAAACTAAAGCCGCATCGTTCAATTGAAGCTTTTCCAAAGAATCTCTTAAATCCTCATAATCTTTACTATCGACTGGATAAAGACCACAATAGACCATTGGAGTAACCCCGCGATAACCTGCAAGTGCCTCGGGCGCTTTATTGTTGGTCTCAGTAACTGTGTCACCAACCCGGCAATCTCGGACATTCTTAATCGCTGCCGCAATAAAGCCTACATGACCCGGCTCAAGTATATCAACCATTTCTATATGCGGATTAAATACCCCAGTTTCAGTTACTTCAAAATCTTTTTGAGTTGCCATCATATGTACTTTGGTACCCGGTCGAATTGTCCCATCCATCACTCTTACATAAGCAATCGTTCCTTTGTAAGCATCAAAATGTGAATCGAAAATAAGCGCCTTTAGAGGTGCTTTCGGGTCTCCCTTTGGCGATGGGATTTTTTTGACCACTGCTTCTAGCACATCTTTAATCCCAATACCCGTTTTAGCACTAGTAAGAACCGCTTCCGAAGCATCAATCCCTATCACATCTTCGATTTCTTGCCGTACCTTCTCGGGGTCTGCACTAGGCAAATCAATCTTATTAATGATTGGGATAATTTCCAAGTCGTGATCCAAAGCTAAATAAACATTAGCTAAAGTCTGAGCCTCAATCCCTTGAGTTGCATCCACAATCAAAAGTGCTCCTTCACAGGCGGCGAGACTTCGGGATACTTCATAGGTGAAGTCCACATGTCCTGGAGTATCAATTAAATTAAGCATATAGGTTTCCCCATCATCAGCAGTATAAGATAGCCTTACATTCTGTGCTTTAATGGTGATCCCCCGTTCTTTTTCAATATCCATTTTATCTAGCACCTGAGATTCCATTTCACGGGCACTCAGTGCTCCTGTATACTCAATAATTCGATCTGCCAAGGTCGACTTTCCGTGATCAATATGAGCAATAATTGAAAAGTTACGAATTCTACTCTGATCCATTCTTCACATGTCCCTTTCTTTACGAAGCCATCAAATTTTTGATTTTCGTTTTTTAAAATACCCAATCTTACAAACCAAAGCAATCATTAACTAACAGTTCAATCTGTCGCATCTATCATCTTTTAGCTGCGACAGATTTGAATCATCTTCACAACTCAAAAAGTACCCACAAAATAGCAATGAAAATAACCACTAACTCAAATTTTAAAAAGGGTCATCCTATCCCGATATTGTATCTTCAAAGTGCAATTTGAATATCTGAATTATTATAACATTTTTAAAGAAAATACCGCAAGGAGAAACCTCGTCAGCCCTCTTGCTATTTTATACTACATATGCTAAAGTAGGTGGGTACGATTTTACTCGATAGTTACAATATTAAGGAGGTGACTCATAGTGCCGCAAATCAAATCTTCCATTAAAAGTGTGAAAAAAGACGCCGCAGTGCGGGCGCAAAACTTCGCCACGAAATCTAACGTAAAAACCGCAACCCGTAAAGTGGTTGATGCCGCGCAGGCGGGCAAAGCTGACGAAGCTACTGCTCTTCTCACCGTAGCCACCAAAAAATTAGATACCGCTGCTCGCAAAGGAATTATCCACAAAAATGCAGTAGCACGAAAAAAATCCCGACTTGCAAAAAAAGTAAACGCTGCAAAATAAGGACTTTTGAGCCCGCCACTCGGCGGGTTTTTTTTGTACTTCAAATTAATTGATCCCACATTTTAGTCTCCTTTTCCTAAAAAAACGAACTTCCTTATCATCCAATCAATCCTAAAAACGAATTTTATTTCCGAATAACCAATCTACCTCTAACATTTTTTCTTATTTTTTGGTAGAATAGAGCCTGACTCTGTTAATTTTACAGTTCATTATGAAAGGAGGATTTTAGATTGAAGAAAAATCACTATTGGCTTCTTTTCGCGTTAGCTTGTACTGGTGGACTCGGAGCTTATCTATATCATCGCCATCAAAAAAATACAGCCGACCTAACTCAAGTTATCTCACCACTTGCTCCACCAGTTTTCTCCTCAAGTACTTTTGACCCTTTCGAAGATAATTCTTCAATTAGCGAAACTCCTTCTTCTCGCATAGAAAATACTTCAACACCTTCTCCTATCAAAGAACCTTTAGCTCCTTTGGCTAGAGAATTAGAGGAAGTTTCAGTTCCGATTTTGATCCCCAACGAATATGATGATGATGAAGAGGAAAAAATATTAAAATTTCGCCAACTGGCCACTGTTATCGAAGCAACTATCCCTGAAAAAACAGACGAAAAAATGTTATCTTTTATCGTAGAAGAAGATGATCAACATATCTTAACTCCAATTGTTTCATCCTATTCAGCAGAAAGTACTAAACTTCCCGAACCCAACTTTGCCGAAAAAGAAATTCTGCTTTCAGCTGAGCCAACCTCACCTTCAGAATTTTCTCTAGAAAATGACAAAAGCGTCTTTGACGAAATTATGGATTACGCAAAACAGTTTCCAGAATTTATTATTCCTGGTAAAGATATCCAACGAGCCGAACCTGCGATTTTATTTGCCTACGCCAATCATCTTTATACTCTTGGTCGCAAAGCAGAAGCTACTTTTTGGTTTTATCTTGCTCAATTTCGAACTCGTTATCTCACTGAAATTTTAAAAACTGAAATTCCGGTTTCAAACACTTTTTTTGTGCGTTTTTTCCGCGAATCCGGTTTTGTTGGTAACCTCAGAATTCTCAGTGATAATATTTTCTCCGAAAGTCCTGAAGTTCAATATCAACATCTAAATACAGTCTACGACTCAGCAACTCGTCAAAATATTCTCACAGCCGCAAAAGGCTTAGGTGAAGTAATCAATAACTATGCTTATCAAAATATCCACAAACAAGTTCAACGTCTCCAAGATGTACTTCACTTTGAACAAAAATTTCCGTTTCAAGAAGAAAGTCTCGTTCACCCCTTTGACTTGATCCCTCCCATTGATCGGGTTGAAATCAAAGAACAAATTGCTCGTGAGGTAGAAGAAGCCCAGCAATGGTTATTAGCAAACTACGATCGAGTTCGCGAAGTTCGTCGTCAAAGGGGACTCCCTAACGATTGATAACTAAATTTAAGCACCAAAAAGCGATAGTTAAAAAAACTATCGCTTTTTTCTATTTTATTTCATCAACAATCCGTCGAATCATTTCTTTCGTACCAACACACTTCTCACTAGCCCTTGCTAAATCAGCAGTACGCCACCCATCATCCCAGACGAATTGAACAGCTTCACGAATTTTTCTTCCCCACTCTGGTTTATCAAGGGTCAATTCACAGCATAAAGCCGCTGATAAAATCATACCAATTGGATTTGCTTTATCTTGACCTGCTATGTCTGGAGCCGAGCCATGAATCGGTTCGTAAAGTCCGCCGAATTCTCCTAAGCTTGCTGAAGGCATCACACCCAAAGAGCCAGTCAGAACAGCCGCCTCATCACTGAGGATATCACCAAATAAGTTATTAGTTAAGATGACATCAAAACTATTAGGACGACTAATAAGCTGCATCGCACAATTATCCACATACATATGCTCAAAAGTAATTTCAGGATACTGAAGAGCTATTTTGTCTACTACTCGTCGCCAAAGCCTCGAAGTAGCCAATACATTCGCTTTATCGACGGAAGTCACCTTCTTCTTACGAGTCATCGCAATTGCAGCAGCTTGGTGGGTGATTCGTTCAATCTGATCCGAATGATAGGACTCTACATCCCACGCATCAACATCTCCCTCTTGACGCTCTCCAAAATAAATTCCACCAACCAATTCCCGAACTACGATCAGATCAACTCCTGCTAGTCTTTCCGCTTTCAATGGAGAAGCGTCCATATCCATTACAGCCTGATTAACCGGTCGAAGGTTTGCATAGAGTCCCAATTCTTTACGCAATCCTAAGATCGCTTTCTCAGGACGTAAGCTTGGATCTATTTGATCATGTTTGGGGTCTCCAACTGCTCCCAAAAGAATCGCATCTGCTTCTCGTGCTTTTTGAATCGTTTCATTTGGTAAAGGTACTCCATGCCGATCTATCGCCGCGCCACCTGCCAAAGCTTCACTGATTTCAATCTTTTCGTCGGCTAATTCAGCAACCCTTTTTAAAGCGAGTACTGCACCATCCATGAT
>JAGOHU010000113.1 GCA_017995975.1 Negativicutes bacterium | reverse complement strand
TGTTTTGCCAGTTCGACCATTGTGTCGACTGTGACTTGTTGACCAGTCCGACCAGGCACCACATAGATTAGTAGAGGTAGCTTCGTTTGGTCTGCGATGTGGGTATAGTGGGCAATGATTCCGGCCTGAGAGGTTTTATTGTAATAAGGAGTGACTAGCATGGCGCCGTCTGCTCCAGCTTGTTCTGCTTCTAAGGTGGCGGCGAGAGCGTCAGCCGTATTGTTGCTCCCAGTCCCGGCGATTACGGGGATTCTTTTATTGACTACTTGCAGAGCCAGGGTCAGACATTCGAGTCGTTCTTGCTTGCTTAGAGTAGAAGCTTCTCCAGTGGTGCCATTGATGACAAGGGCTTGGGTTCCTCCAGCGATTTGGCGCTCAATTAATTCGATAAATTTTTCCCGATTTACCGAAAAATCTGAATGAAACGGGGTCACTAATGCGGTGGCTGATCCTTGAAATAACATAATAATTCCTCCTATATTTTTATAAATTTACTTATTGATTTTGAATGATTCGACAAGCGATTTGGACAGCGTTGCTGGCAGCCCCTTTTCGGATATTGTCAGCCACACTCCAGATGTGGTAAGTATTGGGTAGGCTCTGGTCTTTTCGAATTCGCCCGACCCAGACCAAGTCAGTGCCATTTGCTTTGAGAGGCATTGGATATTGATTGGCCGAAGGAGTATCTTCAAGGCAGATTCCATCAAAATTCCCTAGGATTTCTTGAAGTTCTTCAATTGTAGGCTCTTGCTCTAGGGTCACATTGATGGCGACCGAGTGGCCATTTAAGACTGGAATTCGAACGCAAGTTGCTGTAACAGGAAGGTCCGGGAGGGTGAGAATTTTTTTGGTTTCATCAATCATTTTCTGTTCCTCTTTGGTGTAGCCATCTTCGAGGAAACTATCGATGTGAGGGAAACAATTATTGTAGATTTGGTGGAAATAATTGGTAGGAGCCACTCCTTGCTCACCATTTTTCAAATCTTCGATTCCTTTTTGTCCCGAGCCAGACACTGCTTGATAGGTGGTATAGGCCACTCGTTTAAGGGTGAATTTTTCAGCTAATGCTTTCAGAGGTAAAACCGACTGGATGGTGGAACAATTTGGGTTGGCAATGATCTTTGCTTTATCTAAATCCAAGTCAGCAAAATTTACTTCCGGTACGATCAAAGCAATTCTTGGATCCATACGCCAAGCACTGGAATTGTCTATGACGATGACCCCATTTGCTTCAGCTATAGGAGCAAAGGTTGTGCTGATTTCACCACCAGCTGAGAAGAAAGCAAAGTCTAAGGGGCGATCAAAAGAGTTTTCATTGAGAGTTTCTACAGTATAGTCTTTATTTTTCCAGCTTACTTTTTCGCCGGCTGAACGAGCAGAGGCAAAAAGTGATAAAGACTTAACCGGGAAGTTATATTCTTCTAAAATTTCTAGCATTTTTCGGCCAACCATTCCAGTGGCCCCGACAACTGCAACGTTGTACATCCTAATTCCTCATTTCTATCATTTATTTAGAGCTGGAAATGTTCGCAAATTTTGCAGACCATTTCTTTGGCTTGTTCTTTATTTACGGTAAAAGAAATACTGATTTCGGAAGTTGTGATTTGATGAAAAGGAATGTTGTTTTTTGCGAAAAGGGAAAGTAGTTCTCCGGTGACTCCCGAAGTATCTCGCATACCAAGCCCTACGACCGAGACTTTAGAGTAGGAATCGAAACAATTAATTTCAATTTCTGGGCAAAGCTGTAAAAGCTGATTTTGAACTTCTTCGAATAAGCTTAGCTCAGATAAAGGAAGGGTGAAAGTGAGGGAAGAATCATCAAAAGTGATCATATCCACATTGATGTGATGGGTTCCTAATATTTCAAAAATGGTGGCAATTCCTTGGTACGTGTTTGAGAAATTAGAAATAGAAACAGATAGGATGTTTTCTTGGAGCGTGGCTGCACTGATTGTCCGTTGCTCCATTGATTCGTTGGCTGACATAATCCATGTACCTCCTTCAGTGGATAGGGTTTTTCCTACATAAATGGGAACGTTGTATTTTTTTCCGAGCTCCACACTCCGCATTTCCATGATTTTTGCACCGAGTGCACTCATTTCCATCATTTCGTCATAGGAAATTTTTTCGATTTTCTTGGCATTTGAGTAGATTCGTGGGTCTGTACGGTAGACTCCCTCCACATCGGTATAAATTTCTGCTTTTACTTCAAAGGCGCCAGCTAAGGCCACCGCAGTAGTATCTGAGCCACCTCGCCCTAAGGTAGTGGTGTTGCCTAGCTCATCAATTCCTTGAAAGCCAGCGACTACAGCAATATCAATCTCTTGAAAAGCCTGAAGCAATCTGGTGTTGTCGATTTGGTCGATTTTTCCTTTGGTGTGGACTGAGTTGGTGTGAATTCCTGCTTGGGCACCAGTAAAAGATTGGGACTTTACTCCAAGCTGATTGAGAGAGATTGCTAGTAAAGCAATTGTTGTTTGTTCACCTACTGCGAGAAGTTGGTCTAGTTCCCTTTTGTTAGGTGAGTTTGAAAGATTTTGAGCCATAGAAAGGAGAGCATCGGTAGTTTTCCCCATGGCTGAAACCACGACAATTAATTTTTCCCCTTTAGCAGTTCGTTCTTTTAAATAGGTCGCAATGGTTTGAATTTTTTTTGTGTCCGCCACTGAGCTTCCACCGAATTTGAGTACCGCTAACATCTACTTACCTCCTAAAAAATAAAAAAAGAGAGGCAAACAAGTGCCTCTCTTTTGTCAAAAGAAAAAATCAATAAAATATCAGAAAAAGAAATTAGGATATTTTAAAGATAGCACTCCACTGCATTTGCAGTGACAGTTTAACAGCTATTCGCTGCCAAACCAGAAAAGTAACAATTGCGTTTGTTGCTCTTCTTCGGCGAAATCCCCTTTTCTTGATGGCCACGCAGGCCTGTTATCAAGTACTCTTGTCATTCGCGCCTCTACCTTGGTTTATGTAATTAGTGATCAGTGTACCAGATAATTTAGAGAAAAGAAAGAAAAAATGGAAAGAAATAGGTATAATAGTAAAATGAAGTGGAGGTTATTGGATGAAGAATTTAATTTATTGGCTCTTTGGTGCCTTTTTGGTGTTAGTTAATTGTAGTGGTGACGTTTCAGCTGCCGAACAAGGTATGCAGTTGGAAAAGGCTTTGAAGCTGCCTGGAACTTCTGCTACATCCCTTGCAATGAGCAATGATGGAATGCAAGCTCTAGTAGGGATGGGAAAAGATGGAATTGCTCTGGTTGATCTTAAAAATCTAAAAGCTCCTTATGTGAAAAAACACATTAAGATCGAAGGGCAAGTGGATAGTGTAGCTTATAATGGGCGAGTCGCTTATGTATCACTTCCGGGTGGTGAGATTGGAACAGTCGACTTGAAGCAAGGCAAGGTTTCGGCTGTTCGAAAATTAAAAGAATTTGATGATGCAAAAATGAAACTTATCCTTTCGCCTCAAGGGGATCAACTTTTGGTTGTGAATGGTAAAAAAGCTGGAATTCTTGATCTTCGTACCAGAATTGCTTTTGATCAAGCACCGATTCAAATGATTGAATTGAAAACTGAAGCTGAGATGGCGAATCCAGTCAGTGGGACTTTTTCGCCAGATGGGAAAACCATTGCCATTGTGTTGCAAAAAAACAACATGATTGGGTTGGTCAGTCGCCAAAGCGGGCAAGTAGAAAAGCTATTTTCTTTAGGTGAAACCAAGCATCGGGCTGATTTGGTTGATGATGATTTTCCATTGATTGAAGAAACTTTTACTGCTCGCTTAGAGCCGTCGGAAGTCGCTTTTAGTTCAAACGGACAATATATTTATATGGTCAATGAAGGAGCAGTAGACCTGCCAACTAAGACCGATGGAATTTGGTCTGGCGGGCGTAACTTCTCGATTTTTAAAATTGATGGCACCTTGGCTTTTGATGGATTGGATAAATTAGAACAAACCGCTCTGATGTTGGGGGTGTACTCGGATAAAGTGAGTCCAGTCCGAGGAATTGAGCCTAATGTTGTGGCAAATGGTAGGCTTTATGATAAACCAGCGATTGCGATAGGAGCTCGTCATACTAATGGGGTATTCTTTTTTCAAACTGCTTTTCCAGACAAGCCTTTCTTCTATGGTATGGTGTTGAGCTCTGGAAAGACCGTTGAAGCAGTGGCTGGGCTGGGAAAACGAGATGGCTTTATCAGTGTAGACCGAAGTGGGATGCTTACGATTTATTTGCCGATTAATGGCGTGAAAGAAACTGGGACTGGCTACTAAATGAAAAAGACGCCGTATGAAACGGCGTCTCAGGCTGTAGACGTAAGCGTTATAGATATTGTGCTCATTAAAGCTTCTGAAATATTTATGCAAGGGCTTCTAAATTTAAAAAGTTTCATCATGATCTTAAAACAGCATAAAACTTAGATTGGCTACAGGGATACATCTTTTGAAATATTTCGTGGTTTGATTACCTACGTACCTGTACCTACTCTTTAATTTGGCCTATTATTCGTAATTTAGATGTACATTCCCGTAAAACAAGAAAAACTACCTAAGTTTTCGTAACGACTGTCATCGTACTCCAACTAAGGCAAGCCTTCCTAATCGTTTTACTAAGGAAGTACATCACGTAAAAATTTGGTTCTTACCTATTCTGGTTCCAAAAGATAAAATAAGGTCTCGAAAACTAAATGTATGTTTAACCACCCTGATGAATTATATTTTTCTGATTTTATTAACACTAGCTTGAGTTTTCCTTTGGTCTACAGTCTAAAAGACGCCGTATGAAACGGCGTCTTTTTCATTTGAATGGGTTAGGAAATATAAAAGATAAGGCCCGAGTTGGTTTCTAAGGCTTGGTGGTAAAGCCCTTTGATTGCTTCAAAATTTTGATAGAGATATTGGAAAAATTCTTCCTCTGATTCTTCAGGAGTCAAGGGATAGATCGATTCCTCAAGAAGCAAAGGGAAATCATAAAGTCGGCGAAAAGCTTCTTTGTCGATTTCTTTAATTTTGTTGAAAGCTCTTTTAATTTGTGAGTTGAGAAGATAGAAAGAACCAAAGTCGAAATCGGAATCAAAAAATTGTGCATCAATCAGAGGGACCACATAGCCTAATGGCGGGTCTCCGTCATCGAGCTCACCACAGAGGAGAAAGTGGAGCGCTTGCCAAGATTTGTCGATATCTAGGGCCATACTCGGTTTATTGGACGGAGTGATGTCGAAAAAATCGAGCTTCTTTTCAGCAATTTGTTGGATCGTTTCTTCGGGTAGCAACACATAATTTCCAGTCATTCCCATCGAATCACCTCTTCTATCTCAATTGGTGAATTAAACTAAATGCCTTTTTCTCAGGATATAGCTGAATAGCCCTGTAATAGATAAGGATAAAATAACAATTACGACGAAAGCCCAAGGACCTTCGAGTCCTTGCATGGGGACAGTCACATTCATGCCCCAGAAACTAGCTACAATAGTTGGAATGGCCATGAGGATCGTGATACTTGCTAGAATTCGCATGACATGATTTACGTTATTATTGATAATTGAGGCAAAAGCATCCATCATGCCGGAGGTGATATTGTTTTGAATTTCGACCATTTCAAGAGCCTGCTTGTTTTCAATAATGACATCTTCCAGTAAGTCTTCGTCTTCTTCATACATTTTAATGAGATGCTGGAGTTGGCTATTGGAACGAAAACGGATGATTTTATCC
>JAGOHU010000011.1 GCA_017995975.1 Negativicutes bacterium | reverse complement strand
CAAGCTCTGCCATCTCAGCCGCATCATGCCCCGCCGCCATCACTGGTGAGGCTCCAACTGCCAAAAGTGCATTAGCACAATCATTAATGGTCACTCCATTCGTAATGCACTGGACTAATGGATTTTGAGCCTGAATTTCTTCAAAGACAAGAGCGATTTTCTCTGCAACTTCAATTGAATTCATTGATCGTTCCCCCAATCTGCTACATTCCAAAAGTGATTTACCGGCCCATTTCCTTTCCCGACTTCAAGTTTTGACCCAGAAAGAATGGCCTGATAGATATACTCTTTTCCCCTCACCGCTGCTTCATCAAGAGAAAACCCTCGGGCCAAGAAGGCAGTGATCGCCGAAGATAATGTACAACCAGTTCCATGAGTATTTTTTGTAAAAATCCTTTTGCTTGGCATCTCAATCATTTGATCGGTTTCAGCATTATAAAAAATATCCACTAACTGGTCCTCTTTTAGATGACCTGCTTTTAAAAATACCGATACATTTTGACCCTGCAACCGGGCTAATTTTTTTGCGGCCAAGGGAAGATCCCTTTGGGATTCTAATTTCTCACCTAGTAGAAGCTCGGCTTCTGGAATATTCGGAGTGATCAAGCAAACATGAGGAAGTAATTCTGATTTCAGGGTTTCGATTGCCTCATCTTGAAGCAATTTTTCTCCTCCAGCAGTAGCAACCATAACCGGGTCCAATACAATGGGTATGGTTGGATAATTTTTCAATACTTGCCGCACAGAATGAATCAATTCGGATGAATGGAGCATTCCAATCTTAATTGCATGAGCCCCAATATCATCAAGAACCGATCGAATTTGTCCTTCTACAAAAGAGATCGGAACTGGGTGAACCCCATACACACCTAACGTATTTTCATCAACAATCGCAGTAACCGCTGTGCTGCCATAAACTCCTAAAGCAGAAAAAGTTTTTAAATCTGCTTGAATTCCTGCTCCGCCACTGGGATCACTGCCAGCGATCGATAATGCTTTATGAATTTTCATCAATTACCCTCCTTATTTTTCCACTAAAAAAAG
Source organism: Negativicutes bacterium (assembly GCA_017995975.1). GTDB lineage: Bacteria > Bacillota > Negativicutes > JAGOZY01 > JAGOZY01 > JAGOHU01. The sequence continues at coordinate 17,144 of JAGOHU010000011.1, read as the reverse complement.
AAACCTTGCTTCTTACTCGCTAGATTCCTTTATCTTTTTGCATTTCCTACGGCAGCATTATCTGCATCAGGTAAAAGGGTTAGACAGTAATTGCCTTCTCAGCCTTGCGACACCCCTAGCGACTCAATATTTAATTTATCTTAAGGATACTCTTTTAAAAAAAATAAGTCAATTTTGAAGGGGACTTTTATTTCATAGCGAATTATATTTTTAGGGAACCAAACGAATCTATTAATACTCTTTATGGTTTTTATTTTCAAAAAATAATTTAGAGGAGGTAGTTTTCATGATGAACCCAGAAGTAATGGCAAAAAAAGAACTTTGCAAAAAAATCAATCTCTTGCTCACCCCGGAGGAAAGGGAAAAGTGGGATCAAGCTTTCGTCTTGTCCTATGTCCATCACACCACTGCCATTGATGGCAATCGAATCGATGAGAATGGAGTCCGAACCATTCTTGAGGATGGGGTAGTTTCGGCCAATACCACTCTTGTAGACCTGGAAGAACTTCAAAACGCAAAAGAATCGTTCCAATTTATCGAATTTTTAAATTTCAAAAAAGTACCACTTACCGAAAGTCTGATCAAAGATATCAATGAAAAAACTTTGCCTCGTAGTGGCGGAATTTATCGAGATCACAATGTTTTTCTTCGAGGCGAAGGACTTCATGTACCCCCTAGCTTTGAAAAAGTACGACCAAAAATGAAAGACTTTGTTGTAGATATTGGGTTGAAATCAGAAGGAAATCCTATCGAACAAGCCGCTTGGATCCATGCAGAATTCACAAAAATTCATCCCTTCCCTGACAACAATGGCCAAACTGGCCGTCTTTTGATGAACTATATCCTTTTGGAAAATGATCTATTACCAATTATCCTCACTAAAGAAGATAAAAACGAATATTTCAAAACCTTAGATCAATACTCAACTGAAAAAAATATCACTCCCTTTGCGGAGTTTGTAAGGAAAAATCTCCTAGATCAAATGGGATGTTTCATTCAAAAATTTGATTATTATTTAAATCAAAATTAAATCCCTAAAAAAAGATGGCTTGTCCAATTGACAAGCCATCTTTTTTTTACCATTGATAGCGATATCCCCCGCTAATAGACCAAGGCTGATCAAATTTTCCTCCGGATCCTCGCTCTAGATCAAGATACAAATTATGGTTGGTTCCGAGCTGGGTCGTTAAACCAAATCCATAGGTCCACCAAGAGTCACCAAAGCTTTCAGAAGCCGATACATTATTTAATCGGAATCCTAAATCCCCATCAAATTCATGGACATAAGAAGCTTTTGCATACACATTTATTGGATTATTTCCTTTTTTGATTTCATAACCTGTCAAGAAACCAATTCGCCCTAGCAGCGAAGTCTGGCTATCCACATCAAATCTTAAGCCATTGGAGGCTTTAAATTCTCCCCCATCTTGATAGCTATAACTGATCTGAGCTTGTGGCTCTATATACCAGCCTTTTTTCTCTTTTTGGTTTTTATAGTAAATTCTTTGACCTACTTCCAAAGAAAAAGAGGCTCCGTTGGTATCCAGGTCACTTCCTGTGACTGATGCACCAGCAGTATCTAAGACTTTAAAGTCATTGGTCATCCACCCGTATTTGACAAGAATATCCGCATAAAAACCTGTGGGAGCCGCAAAAGTACCATAAAGACCTAGGCTTTTTGAATCAACTGAGCCATGGCCGACTTTGTAGTCTTGGCTTCCCTTTAAATAGCCAAAGGTAGCACCTAGATAGATCTCTCCTCGATCTTTAGAGAGAGAAATTTTACGATCCCCTCCTACCTGCATACCACTATATGACATATCATAAGAAGGAACAAATTGACTAGAATCTACAGTAAACTTTCCGCCGAAGACACGGCCCCATATCTCTCCTTTGCCCTGTCCATTTCGTAAATCCCCCAGCCTTTGCAGAAGAGTCTGGTTCTCTGCATATTTAATCAGATAGTTTCCATATAGTCCACCAATAAAAGCTTGGCTTGTCGAGGTTGGGATTTGGGTAGAACGGATCAACCAACTAGTGCCATTTTGACCCATTTTATATTTAAAGCCCCCTACTTCAACTACATTACCTATATTACCTAACGTAAAGCTACCGCCACCAGCTTGATTATCAATTAGGATCAAAGGTCGATTGGGATCAACCACCGCCCCGGCTTGATTTAGCAAATGAACTTTAAAATCTCCAACGGTACCTCCAGTAATTGTAATCAAATCACCTTGAAGCTTTCCAATATTTGTATTCATATGAATGTCACCAGTGCCTTCTAAGTGGTCAATTGTAGTGGTGATGAAGCTACCAGGAGAAGAGCTATTCATATAGATACTTCCACCATCTAAATTAGTTTGGCCAGTCAGTCTTGTCCCGTCTTCCATGATTTGGATCGTGCCACCATTTTGGACTTCTACATTGTGTGAAATGGAGCCATCATATAGATATTGATCTCCATTTACAATACTTCCGGTAGCTGTTCCCCATACAGATTGCTTTCCGCCAGCATCGATCGTAGCATTTGTCGATTCTCCGCCCAGAGCGATATCTTGATGGCCTCCATTGATGATTGTTTCGCTAGAAGAATGGCCGTTTCCATAAATATACTGAACACCCCCAATGGTCGCTCCAGTTGAAGTGCCACTCACTTTTTGAGTACCCCCAATATTGACAATCGTGCCTGTGGCCGCACCTACAACCCGCTGCTCCCCACCATCATTGACAATTGTATCCTCTGCTAAGCCATCTACCTCAATCGCTTGAATCCCACCAGCATCGATAATTGTATCCTCTGCTAGTCCATTTTCCTTAATCGCTTGAATCCCACCAGCACTTAAAGTCGCGCCTGTCGAGGTTCCTCCACCATAAATTTCTTGAGCTCCGCCATTACTTAGAGTCCCACCTGTCGCGGTTCCTCCGCCATAAATTGTTTGGGTCCCGCCATTTGTTATGCTATCTCCCGTAGAAGTACCACCTGCATAAATGTACTGGCTTCCCCCATCAATTGTGGCTCCACTTGAAGAGCCGCTTACCTTTTGCATCCCTCCAGTATTGACAATGGTACCTGTGGCCGTGCCTCCTGCATCAATTTCTTGAATTCCGCCATTTGTTATGGTATCTCCTGTAGAAGTACCATGTATATAAATATACTGAGTGCCCCCAATGGTCGCTCCAGTTGAAGTGCCGCTCACTTTTTGAGTACCCCCAGCATCGACAATTGTACCAGTAGCTTTCCCTACAACTCGCTGTTCTCCACCACTATTTACAGTTGTATCCTCTGCTAGGCCATCCGTATCAATCGCTTGAGCCCCTCCTGCTTTTACAGTAGTACCAATCGTTTTTCCACCACCGGCAACCCATTGTTCAATAGTATCCACTTCTTCATCGTAGACAGTCTGGCCATTTCCTACAAAGCTAGTATATGCTCCATAGGAAGTATTGACATTTGTCCCCAGAACGATCCCAAGCAACAGTCCATACTTGACTATTTTCCTACACTTTTTTCTCATTTATTTCTCCCTACTTTCCACAAACAATTATACTCTACTACCTTTAGCCCTCATATTTCGTACGATAAGGAACTCTGATAAAAGATATTAGAACATATACAATGCCAATACTACTTTTTTATAGAGTTCTATCTATACTAAGTATATCAATAATGATTATCAAATGCAATTTTTACTCTATCTAGTTCCTGTTTATGTCACTTTTTACTCTGTCTCTAGAAAAACAATATTTAGTCGGTACCACTCTCTCCAAAACACAAATCCAAAAAAACTTCTCTAATTAATCCACTTCAAAATAGTGAAATAGATAAAGCCATTCTCAAAATATAAGCTACTGCCCAAAAATCAACTTCACTTGAAAAAATAGTAAGAGCAACCTCCACACGAAAGATTGCTCTTAGATTTTACTTATGTTGTTGTTTTCCAAAAGAATCTTTTAAAGATACAATTCGTCCAAAAACGAGTTTTCCATCGGTGCAAAGCTTTTCATCTTTCGTGTAATAGCCCATTCGGAGGAATTGATAATTGCCTGCCGAATCGGCCAGTGAGGGCTCGGCTTTCGCTCCTGAAATCACTACTTTAGAATTCGGGTTCAAGATACTGCCATCTACTTCTTGCCCTTCTACTCCTTCTGGTAGCTGATCTTTATCAATGAAAATCCAGTCGTAGTGACGAACTTCTACGTCAATTGCATGGGCTACAGACACCCAGTGAAGCACCCCTTTAACTTTCCGTCCTGCTGTGAGACCACCGGTCTTGCTGTCCGGATCGTAAGTGCAATGAATCTCTTCAATTTCACCAGCCGAATTTTTCACGACTCCAGTGCAAAGAACAATATAACCATTTTTCAATCGAACTTCTTTATCTGGAGCCATTCGGAAAAATTTACCGGTCGGATTTTCCATAAAGTCTTCTCGCTCAATATAGAGCTCTCCAGTAAATGGGATTTTCCGAGTATCTTCTGGCTTATTTGGATAGTTTTCGCTCTCCATCCAGTCCACTTGCCCTTCCGGCCAGTTGGTAATTTTTACTTTAACCGGATCGATCACGACCATTCCACGCTTGGCAGTATTATTTAGGTCTTCTCGAACACAATGCTCTAAGTATTCCACATCTACTGTACTATTGGCTTTTGCCACTCCAATTCGATCACAAAAATCACGAATTGCTGCTGGAGTATAGCCACGACGACGCAAACCCGAAAGGGTAGGCATCCGAGGATCATCCCAACCATCCATAATACCCGCTTCCACTAGAGCACGCAATTTTCGCTTGCTCATCACCATGTTGGTCACTGCAAGACGAGCAAATTCGATTTGCTGGGGAGCCGGATTCCATTTACCAATTTCCGCAAGTACCCAGTCATAGAGAGGACGATGATCTTCAAATTCGAGAGTACAAATGGAGTGAGTAATTCCCTCAATCGCATCTTCGATCGGATGGGCATAGTCATACATTGGATAGATGCACCAATCATCGCCAGTACGGTGGTGAGTGGATCGCATAATTCGATAGATAACTGGGTCACGCATATTGATATTGGGAGAAGTCATGTCAATTTTAGCTCGCAAGGTGCGGCTACCATCAGCAAATTCGCCAGCTTTCATACGGCGGAAAAGATCGAGGTTTTCTTCAACTGAACGGTTTCGGGATGGACTCTCTTTGCCTGGCTCGGTGAGACTTCCTCGGTATTCTCTCATTTGCTCTGGAGTCAATTCACAGACATAAGCTTTCCCTTTTTCAATCAAAAGTTCAGCACTATTATAATATTCGTCAAAATAATCGGAAGCAAAAAAGAGACGATCTTCCCAGTCAAAGCCCAGCCAGCGGATATCTTCTAAAATAGAATCAACAAACTCTTGCTCCTCTTTGACTGGGTTGGTATCGTCAAAGCGCATATTGGTCTTGCCACCATTCCGTTCGGCAATACCAAAATTCAAGCAAATCGATTTGGCATGACCGATATGAAGGTACCCATTGGGCTCCGGCGGAAAACGGGTCAATACTTTCTGACCATATTTACCAGTCTTGCTATCCTCATCGATAATATTTTGAATGAAGTTGGAACTTCTATTTTCTAGATCGCTCATAATTATCTCCCTCTCTTTTCTTTACGAACAAATAGTTTCTTTTACCATTTATGTAGAACGAAGTAGAAAGAACTTCGCCTTCTCCTTACCTTTTTCCTTCTTTCAGAATCGGAAAGTAAAAAGACTACCCAAAGCAGATTCTTTAGGCTTCTTCGATTCGCTTTTTCCATTTCATACCTGTCCCAGTGGTAGCAAGGCCGCCTTCGGCAGTCTCGCGGATCGCCGCAGGCATCATTCGACCAATTCGGTACATGGCTTCAATCACTTCGTCTGGTGGGATTTCACTTTTGATCCCTGCCAAAGCCATCTCAGCTGCAATAAAAGAGTAAGCCGCCAAGACTCCATTTCTTTTGACGCAAGGAACTTCTACGAGACCTGCTACAGGATCACAAGCTAAGCCGAGTAAATTTTTGATAGCCAAGGTCGCCCCTTGTACCACTTCTTCTGGCGACCCACCTGCCAATTCGGTGAGTGCTCCTGCGGCCATCGCAGCTGCGGCACCGCACTCGGCCTGACAGCCTCCTTCGGCTCCAGATACACAAGCATTTTGCTCAATAATCTGACCAATCGCCCCAGCTGTAAAAAGAGCTCGGTAGAGCTTTTCTTTTTCGGTTGGATTATTTTTAGCAAAAGCAATAATCGCTCCTGGCAGAATCCCGCAAGACCCAGCTGTAGGGCAAGCTACAATTCGTCCTTGGGCTGCACTGATTTCGTTCACTGCTAGACCAATAGCCACTGCATCTTTTACCATGGGGCTTAATAAGGTAGGAGATGCTTTTTTCATTTTATAAGCATTGCCACCACTCAGGCCAGAAGGGGATTTTTCAATTTTAGCCAGCCCCATTTGAGCCGCTTCTTCCATCACTAAAAAAACTTCACCCATTTGCAAAAGCAGTTCTTCGATGGTCTTCTCATTTTTTTTCGATTCTACTGCTAAAGCAACTTCATTAATTTGTAACTCTTTTTGCTGGCAAATTTGAAGCAATTCTTCATAGTTAGAATAATTCATTTTTCTACTCCTTGGCTACTCCAGAGCAGGAATAACCATCACTTTTTCAATCCCATTGATCCCTTTTAGAATCGAAATCGCTCCAGTCGGAACAATCTGATCAGTCTCGATCACCATCAGGGCTCTTCGCCCTCTTCCCTCACGGAAAACCCGCATAAAAGCAATATTGACAGAAAGCTCAGCCAACTCGCTACTGATCGCCGCCACAATCCCTGGCTGGTCTTGGTGAATCGTAATTAGGCTATTGTATTCTCCTGATATTTCTACTTCAAAGTCGTCAATTTGATGAATCAAAATTGCACCACCACCAATGGAAGCTCCTTGAATCATCATCGATCCTTTATCATCGGACAACACCATTTGTACTGTGTTGGGATGAACATTCCCCAAATCTTTCCCCCTAAAGGAATAAAAAATTCCTTTGGTTTGAGCAATCTGTAACGACTCTCTCAACAAGATATCATCAGGACTCAATCCGAGAATTCCAGCTACCAAAGCTTTATCAGTGCCATGACCCCGATAAGTTTTGGCAAAAGAGCCATGGAGATAAAATTCTACTTTCTTGGGCAAACGACCAAATATCTTGCTCCCTAGAGCCCCCAGTCTTGCTGCACCGGCAGTGTGTGAGCTTGAGGGGCCGATCATGGTGGGTCCAATAATATCGAAAATACCCTGCATTTCATCACCTCATACTTAGGACGTTATTTTTTCAGCTTGGAATCTTTTTTCACTTCTTCTTTCGACAAGGAAGGTAACTTTGAAAAATAATTAGCCACTCCTTGAACAGTTCCTTCAACTACATCTCTTTGATATTCTGAGTTCATCAACTCTTGCTCTTCCACTCGATTGCTGATAAAGCCCATCTCGATGAGGATTGAGGGCACTGGGTTTCGTTTTACTACAAAGAAATTCGCACTGCGAACCCCTCGATCTTTTGTTTGCATATACTGTTTGAGTCCTTGCTGAGTTGTCTTGGCAAGGAGAAGGTCAGTCTGTCCTTTCGGAGAATAATAATAAACTGTAAAACCCGTAGCTTCTCGATTCAGTGCCGCATCGGAGTGGAGACTAATGAAAATGTCTCCCCGATTTTTTTGACCAAAGCGAACTCGATCTCCCAACTCATCCATATCATACGTATCTGTTTTCCGAGTGATAACCGGTTTGGCTCCCCATTTTTTGAGCTCTTCTTGTAATTGAAGGCTAACTAACAAATTCACGTCTTTTTCTTTTGTACCAGCCAGTCCAACTGCGCCCACATCTTTTCCACCATGGCCTGGGTCAATGACAACCACTTTCCCTTTCAGGCCCTCAGGATTGGCAAGCTGGAAAACTGGACGAGAAGTCAGGGTAAAGGTATACACCAATCGGTCGAATACAATGGGCTCATCTTTTTTCTTTTTCTTCTTTTGGTTTCCATTATTTGTCGAATTTCCCAAAATTAATTCTTTTGACTCCACTTGGCCCCAACGTCCTGCCGAACGTGGGGGTGCAAAGATTCGTATCGTTTCTTTATACTTACTGGTCTCTATTGGAGAAGTCAATTGCACATTCTCTTTCAAAGTAGCATTTTTTAGGGTAAGTTCCCACATTTCCGGGCGAGGCTTCATCGCCTCTTTCTCCTGCCTTTTTTCTTCTTTATGGAGAATTCGATCCATATAGCTCATCTCAGCTGTAGGTTCGTCACTTTCAGTATTCAAATCTCCCTCTGTGGACAAGTCAGAAGTTGAAGTTTTTTCCACTTTCTTTTCTTCTGGCAATTTCCACGATTCGATTTGAAGATCCTTAAGATTCGTTCCTTCAATAATCACCTTAATTGGCTTTCCACTTTCTTCGCTCACTTCATAGTGAACCTTTTCCACGACTGCCGCCGCTTCCACTTTTGCAAATAAAGAAAGAGAATAAAAAAGGGCTCCCACTGCTAAAATAGCAACTTGGCCCTTGCTATATCTATTCATCATTTGGCCTCTTCCCCACATAAAAATAATCTTTATCATTCCTACATTATCCACTAAAACGAGTATAAAATCAATGAAATTGATCTACACTCATCTACTTTTAGATAAAAAAATAAGAGCTCAAAAGAGCTCCTATTTTCTCATTCTTTATAAATGCGGGTACTTAGGGAAAAATACCACAATTGTTCCTCCAAGAATCAAAAGGAAAAATAGGTAATCCATTACGCTTAAATACAAATTATGATTGATCGGGCCTCTACCTTGACCAAAGCCTCGCATCTCGAGACTAATTGCCATGGTCTCTGCACGAGCGACTGCACCAAGAATCAAAGGCTCCACCACTGCTAAATAAGAAAGCACATACATGGCGATACTTTTCTTAGCCGAAAAGCCACGACAAGCTTGAGCTTGCCGAATCGCTTTACCTTCTGCTAAAAAATCGGGAATAAAACGTAAAACTGAGGTGAGCAAAAAAGCATATTCTGGCGATACACCACACTGACGCACCAATGCGGCTGACAAATCTTGCACCGTAGTCGAACCAATCAAAATGACAAAAGGCAAAGTCATAGTGGCCATCTTGAGCCCGCTAATCAATCCAGCCATCCAACCAGCTTTAAAGAGAATCTGGATCATAAAAAGTGCTACAACGCCTACCAAAAGACCGACTAAACCAGTAGTCATTTTTCTAAGAACTCCAAGACTTGCTGCATAGAGGATTTGAATCCCTAGCAGAATTCCCAAATTGGTCGGATCATTGAGAGGAAATGCCCATATGGAGAAAGCAAAGGCTAAAAATAATTTTGTAAGAGGTGCTAATCTCATTTTTCATTCCCTCCTTTTTTTAAGGCGACCAATTTTTCGACTAATTCTTTGGACTCATTCATTACTGGCAATTCAGGTATTTGATGAGCAATTTCCAACCAAACTGGGAGAGTAAGTCCCCACTCGCGGCAAGAAGAGCTTTCGAATAACTCTTTGGTGAGCCCATCAAATACTTTTTGTCCTTCTTTCATCACAATACTGCGAGTCGCTGTCTCGGAGAGCAATTCCATATCATGGGTGATTAGCAAAATAGTCGTTCCTTCTTGATGAATTTGATTTAGCAGATTGCAAATATCTCGAGTGGCCTTGCCATCTTGCCCACTAGTTGGCTCATCTAAGATCAACACTTTCGGCTCCAAAGCCAAGGCAATCCCTATGGCTACTTTTTGAATTTCGCCTCGTGAAAGAGCCTTCGGATAGGCTTCGGCCAGATGTAAAATTCCAATTCGCTCTAAGGTCTGATAGGCTTTCTTTTGTGCCTCTTCCCCCGAAATTCCTTGCTGCTTGGGTCCATAAGCAATTTCTTCCCAGACTGTGGGCAGAAACATCTGTCGAGCTGGATGTTGAAATACATAGCCAACGGTCTGAGACACATAGGCCGGCCCTTTGCCTTGGATCGATTCATTCCCAACTAAAATAGTCCCTTCCCTTGGTGATAATAGATTCATAATATGTTGGAGAATCGTTGTCTTTCCACTCCCATTTCTACCAAGCAGAGCGACGAATTCTCCTTCTTCAATGGAAAAAGAAACATCTTTTAAGGCTTGGGTTCCACCAGGATAAGAAAAAGATACTTTTTGAAATTCTAATACACTCATTTCCCTACCCCTCTCTGCTAGCCAATTGATTGCGAATATGGGTTCCTAGACATTCTGCAGTGTAGCCATCTAATGAAGAAAAGCCATTTTCCTCTAAGGCTGAACGGATTTGAATAATTTGAGGAAGCAATGTTTTCGCTTCCTTATGAACAGTGGCTTGATCCAATGCTTTTTCTATCGAATCCGAAATAATCATCTTTCCATCGATCAAAAAAGCCAAACGATCTGCGTAGCAAATAGCTTGAGTAATATCAGTCTCTAAAACGACTAAAGTCAATTTCCCTTTTCGTTCTTTATGAAGCTGGTTCAGCAAAAAGTAGATATCCTCTCGCCCTTCCGGATCTAGCGCACTTGCTGGTTCATCCAGCACCAGGATCGGTGTCTCTTGAGCTAAGGCTGCTGCGATAATCAATCGTTGCCGTTGTCCCCCGGAAAGCTCATTCACTGGTCGCCCTTCCAATCCTTCCAGACCCACTTGGCGAAGAGTCGTTGCGACCCTTTCTTTGACTTCTTTTTCTGGCATATCTTGATTTTCAAGTGCAAAAGCCACTTCTTCCGCTACAGTCATAGCTACCAATTGGCTTGAGACATCTTCCATGACCAGACCTACGGTCTTTGCTCTTTCCGCCAAGTCTTCTTCTCGATTGGCCTTACCTCTCACAATGATCCGTCCAGCCCCATAGCCTCCATACACATGGGGAATCAATCCAGAAAAGGCCGCCGCCAAAGTAGTCTTTCCTGCTCCACTAGCACCAGCAATTACCATAAAAGTCCCTTCTGGTACTTCCATCGACACTTCGTCTAAGGCTCGCTTTTTTCCATCAAATGAATAAGAGCAACGATCTAAAATAATTCCTTTATGATGCCTTTCTGGCAAAGAAGTGATCTGAGGCTCCAAATCTTCTTTCTCGTGTTGAATCTGGCGATCTTCCTCTCCAGATAAACGGGAAAATAATTTTTTCGCTGGATAATAAACAATTTGAGCACAAACTGAATTCACTAAAGCGACCAATAAGACCACTGGAAACATTACATAAATCAGAACTTGAATTGGCAAACCCAAAGCAAATTTTAGGGTAGTAACAAAAGCACCTCCACTCAACACTGTGGCTACAAAAGTCACAATCGAAGGCCGAAGATCAATTCGCTTTTGATGCATTGAGATAGTCATAGGAATTTTAATGAGCAACCAAGCTGCAGTGGCACCCAAAGGCTCACTGATTAAATTGGCTAAAGGAAAAGCTGACTTTGAAAGCCCTAGCCCCATACAGCCCACTACCACACCGATAATCAAAGACTGCCGAAAAGTTGGACGGCTTAACAAAATGGCCAAACAGTACATCATAATCAACCAATTGGGAGTCACTCCACCGAAATTGGGAGTAATCACTTTCAAAATAACTCCTACTGACAAAAGCAATGAGGTAATTGAGACCCACCGGTAACGTCCACCGTTTCCACCGGTCAACCGTTCTAATTTAAGAGATTCTACTGATTGATTCATCTATCTTTCCTCCTTTGAAAATGAGTCTAGTCAGGCAAATAAAAAACCCGTCCCTGAATCTAGACTTTTATCTAAATTCAGGGACGGGGTCAAAGACTCCGCGGTGCCACCCTGATTGAATTTCTAAAGAAATCCCTCTTGTTTTCCTGTACGGCTTACGCGATACAAGCTTCCTTCGTTAACGGGGGAAGATTCCGGCGACGCCTACCCTCTACGAGATCGGATCGCACCTCCCAGGTCCATTCATCTAACTGCATCACCGCCGGCCTCCCACTCTCACCGACTCGCTGTAGGCTGCTTTTTCAGACTACTCTTCCTGTTCATTGGCTTTTAAACTTAACCGTAGTGTAACAACAAATTGTAACCCTGTCAACTTCTGTTTAAAATTTAAATCTTCTTTTTAGAAATGCCATCTTAGGCTCTGGATTTTCATAAAAAATACTGCTAATCCCAGTTAAAGTTCCACCGGTTTTACTGTAAAAGAGAAAATTTTGTGGTGCCAGCCCCAAGAGACTAAACATAAATTGTCTCGAAGTATCCGAATCAATTCTACCAATATTTTTATATAAAAAAATCCCATTCGTAGAAAAGATGCCTTCCACTTGGAGACCATTTTCATAGATTTCAACTCGGCTTTTATTTTTATTTAAAAACAGATAAATACAAAAACCAAAAAATAATGCAGTCGCGATGATCCCTGCTTTAATACTACGAGCTTGGACAATCGTCACATAAAGAGAAATTGCTCCAAGGGCGAACAAGAATCCAATCATTCCGTTCATGAATTTTTTATTCTCTTCAATTGTTTCTATTTTTTTTCCCAACATTGATGAATCACTCATATTTTCTTTTACCCCTTTTTATTTTACCTTATCCCAAAGATTCGACTAAAAACGAAAAACTCCTATCAACTCAAAAAAAGAATCGATTGGAGTTTTTACTGATCATTTCGATCTTTCACTTATTCTTTCCCTACAATCAGCAAATTTTGTTGCAACCGAGTCATCTTGCTCGCAACTTTACTGTATTTAAAACCCGACAACTCAATGTGCTCGCCATAAATAGTACTCAAAGTAACCCCATAGACTTTAATATTGAAAATGTAACCCATTTTAGCAGGGGAAAAGAAGTAAGTATAACCGTGGCTTATCCCAGCAATTTCATCATAATAATATCCCTTTGATCCGAAGGCATGACGGATCACAAGCCCCCGCTCATACAAATCTAACCGGCAAGTCAAATGCCATACAAAATATACAACCGCACTGGCTAAAATAGCGATCTGAATAAAAATCGCCAAATCTTCCATAAGAATATCTAACGCTTTAACTTGAAAAAAAGTATAAATAATACCACCAATGAAAATAACACTTCCTAAAAGAGTTATCTTCTGACTGCCAATCTGGCTCCGACGAGAACCAAATTTATATTTTATATCTTCTGGCCCTTCTGGTTCTTTGTCATCCACTGGCGAAAAAACTTTATATGTGGATAACTCCACAAATTCTGCTGAATTTCTCGCTTTTTGGGTAAAAAAATGATGTATATAACGGCTGGAAAAGACTACTATCAAAAGAACCACTGGAACGAGAATATAAGGATTTTCAGAAATGTTCCTTAACAACTGAGAAACTAGCTTTTCCATCTATTGATATCCTTTCACTTTCGCAAGTCGAAATATTGGTTGGCCTCTTCTATCAATTCTTTCCCTGCATGAGTGATAAAAGCGACATATTTTTCTTGCCTATTTTCTCTTGTATACTGATGACTTACAAAGCAAACTTCTGAAAGTTCCTAACAGCTAGTGCTCCAAAGACTGGCTCTTTGTCATTTGCTTCACTTAAGAAATATAATTTGTTCTTTTGACAATCAGTTAACCACAGTGCATCAGGCAATTCCAGCAAATTACTTATCTGTGTTCTGTATTTGCTCATCGCTTATTCTCTATTTCCATAATAACCTCTCTAGTAATATCATAACCTCCTGATACAACCTCTCCTTTTTTTAGTACAACACCCATCTTTTTACTTATCCGAATCCTATTAATAGTCTCTCGTATTTCTGAATAAACAGGTTTCCACAAATTTGTTATTTTACCTTTCTTTTCGATCATCAAACTAACTAGTAACAAGTCTTTTTCCTCTTTACTTAACTCTTTAGCATCTTCAATCTTTTGGCTTTTCAAATCATATTCTTGATTAATTGCTTGTTCTTTCTTTTCATATTCACTTAACTCGGGAAAAGCAAAAAATACCTCACTGGTATCGACATATCCAATGATACTTTCATATTCATTTGAATCAGTTGAATCAGTCTTTTGAGCCAAGACATTAACTGACCATAACATCACTAATAAAAAAAATAACAATATTTTTTTACCTGCATTTGTCACCCACCTTTGCTTATTTCTATTTGATCTTTACTGGGCTATATATTTCGCAACTCACCATCTTGATAATCAATCCGAGTAATACGGATGCCTCGCTCTTGAAAAATTGCCCCCATTTTCTCAGTCAAGTCGAAATATTGGTTAGTCTCTTCTATAAATTCTTTCCCTGTATGGGTGATAAAAGTGACATATCTTTCTTGCCTATTTTCTTTTGTATACTGATGACTTACAAAGCAAACTTCTGAAAGTTCTTCAGAGCCCCAATCTTGATCCACAATAAAAGAGCGAATAGCGAAGCCTCGCTCATAGATATCAATCCAGTGTATAGATAAAATAACAAAAACCAAAAAGCCTAATAAAATGATCAGAGTTAATGCCCAGCTTTTAGTGAAACCGAGAAAAAGAACCCCGCCTACTAAATACATTTTGGTTTTAGAGTTTGAAAGGATTGTTTTGCCTACAATTCGTTCTTTCAAGTTCCCATAATCATAACCTAGTTGAATTTCTCGAGCTGTTAAAAATTGAACCATGAACTGAATCATTTGGTGGCTCCACTTCTCTTCGGAAGATATCCCTTCACCTACTCCCCTTGTTTTTTCTACTTCTTTTGTTCTCAGTGGGTTTAGATGTTGATTTACCTCTTTCACTGCTACTTTTGAAGGATATGAGGTCATCTTTTTTTCTTCGGATTTTTGAACATTCTCTTTTTGCAGATGCAAATTTTCTGCTCGCTGATTTTTAGGTGCTTCTTTCCTCTTTTTTATATCTCTTTGATGAGGGCGAGCTGGCTGTCTTCCTTTCGGAAATAGAACGATTAAAACGATTAGAACCCCTAAGACAATGGTGATCCAATACTTTTCGCCCATAAGAAGTATTTCTTCCATTTTTTTCTCCTTCTATGTAAAATACGCCCTAAAGAATTAGTAAATTTTGGAATCTACTTTCTTTAAGGCGTATTCTTTATTCGATAAGATTTTCCTCAGTTACTTCTTCTCCTGACTCGGGCTCCACAAATATTTCCTCTAATTCCGGATTGGCAGTCCAATCAATAGCTTCCACATTTCGCAATTGTCGTTCGATCGCTCTCCCTCTTTGAGCAGCTTGACCGATATGATTGCCTGCTTCTTGAATTTTCTTCTGAGTCTTTTCGAGTAATCCTGCAAAGCGGCCCATCTCATTTTTTACCCCACCTAGAAGCTGAAGAATCTCTCCAGTTTGTCTTTCTACTACAAGAGCTCGGAAGCCCATTTGGAGACTAGACAAAAAGGCCGACAGGTTGGTTGGGCCTACAATAATCACTCGCTCTTTATTTTGAATTTCTTCCACCAAGTGAGTTCGAGAAATAATTTCTGCATAAAGGCTTTCGGTCGGTAAAAACATCAAGGCAAAATCAGTCGTATGAGGGGTCTCGATATATTTTTCCCGAATGCTTTTTGCCTCTTGGCGAATTTTTGATTCTAGTGCTTTTAGATGCTCTTCCCCAAGCTCACCATTTTCACGAGCTAGGATCAATTTTTCATAATCTTCCATTGGGAATTTTGCGTCAATTGGCAGCCAAGCAAATTCTTCCGAATTTTCGATCGGAATTCGGATCGCCACTTCCACTCGCTCAGATCGCCCCGGACGAGTCGCCACATTTTCCTCCCAAATCTGACGAGGAAAAAACTCTTCCAATAGTCGAGTCAATTGCATCTCACCCCAGATACCTCGGGTCTTGACCTGGGTCATGACTTTTTTCAAATCTCCCACGTTAGCAGCCAAGGTCTGCATTTCACCAATTCCTTTGTGCACTTTCTCTAGACGATCACTAACCAGCTGAAAAGACTCACCTAGTCGTCTTTCTAATGTGGCATGAAGTTTCTCATCTACAATCAAACGCATTGCTTCCAATTTCGACGCATTATCATGCTGCATCGCCATCAGTCGGCTTTCCACAGCCCGTCGCACTGCTTCCATCCGCTCTTCAGTACTTTTCGTCAAACCATCCAAGCGGGTCGAAAATTGATCCAAATGCTTGGACTGGACATCGCTATTGGTGGAAAGTTGTTGTTGCACCGAATTAGACCATTCGCTAATTTGAGTTCCCAATTCTTGACGATTATTGCGCATCTCTTCATTCATTCGAGTACGGAAGACTTCGTCTTGTTCTCGCATAAGTTCTTCTTGCTCCCGCAAAAGACCAGCAACCACTTTGGCTTGCTGGCCCTGACGCCAAAATAGCACAATTCCAATAATAAGTACTAGAAAAAGAATGCTCCCAAAGCCAATTAAAAGTAATTCCAGTTCCATCGTTCACCCTCTTTTCCTAAGTTTGTCCTTCTATTGTAAATCAGGATTTGATTTCTATAAAGACCTAAATTCTTCTTTTAGTATATTTCTTAACTCTTGCCAAGGAAGAATAACCCGAACGGTTCCTTCAACCCGAGGGGCGATTTCATAGGGAGAATAGAGTAAAACAAGCCCTTCCGATGAAAAATAAAATTTTGTGGCCGAATGAACTTCTTTGAAAAAGCTGTAGGCTTCTTCTTTATCTCTTTTTTTAATTTCAGCCTTCACTTTTTGAGTCAGTTCATCTTGATAATTGACTTCGGATAAAAATAAATCTTCTAAATGAATTTCTTTTTCTTTTGACCAATCATAAGTCAAGCTGGTAAAAAGAACGTTTCCATTAGCTCCACCAGTATAAATGTAATATTCTTGAACCAAGCTGGTGTATTTATCTGTATGGTAGGGAGTTTCATAGGTCGAGAAAAACTTATAATGATCAATAGGTAGACCGGAAGAATAATTTTCATAAGACTCTAAGAATAATTTCTGAGTTGTCTCTGCAAAATTTTGGTTAAGCTTTTCTAGTTTCCCTTGTTGTTTCGATTCTTCATCCAACAAACGAGGCCACGAGATAAACACGGACTCTCCTTCGCGTCCAATCGTAAAAGACTCAATTTTTACAGCTCCCTCACTAAAGGTTAATGGAAATAGCCCAAATATCAAAGCTACTAAAATTATTTTTTTCATATAAATCATCCACCTTCTTTT
>JAGOHU010000112.1 GCA_017995975.1 Negativicutes bacterium | reverse complement strand
CGGTTTCCTGTTTCGGTAGTTCCTGGAATGGTTACCTTAAAACCATTTTTATAGATTGCATCGCTGACCTCAATATTTAAAGAAATGAGCTCCCCCTCAGAATATTGTTTAGTCCAAGCCACTCCTAGAGCCACTGCTACCGGCTCGGTACAACCTAAAGCAGGACGAACTTGATTTTTCAAAAATTGAATCCATGGATTCATTACGCTCATTTTCAACCCTCTTTTCTTACTATTTACTTATATTTAATCCTGACTCTATTTTACTCTATTTTCTGATTTTTGGGTACAAAAAAAGAACCTTGCAAGAAAACTTGCAAAGTTCTTTTACTCTTCTTCTAAATAGGCTTTATCCTTCTCTAGCCAGCGGCCTAGCAGACAGACTACTACAAAGAGGACCATAATCCCACCAGAAAGACTATACATCGTTCGATAACTTGTCACATCTGCTAAGTGTCCCAGCAAGATCAACCCACTACCAATTCCGATATCTAAGCAGTTGTAAAAAAGTGCATTCGCACCGGTTCGCTTTTCTCCAGCCACTCGATTAATCGTCCAGGCTTGCAAGGCTGGGAATAAAGCACCATTCCCAATCCCATAAAGCCCACCAGCCAATAAAAAAAGCCACTGAGTCCGTCCAAAAGACAGTAAAAATGCAGATATCACTAAAAATATTGCACCGGGAATAAATACCCAATAAGGGCCCTTAGTGTCAAAAATTCGGCCAGAAATAAAACGAATCCCAAAAACAAAGCTCGCCGATAATAAGAAGAAATATTCTACTCCCGAAATTCCCTCTACTTTGGCATAAACTGTGGAATAGCCCAGAATTCCTCCCACACCCAAGCCCATCAGCAAGGTCAAAAGCCCAGGTAACCACAATTTTTGGGGAAGCCAGCTGTCCTTTGATACTGGCTCTGTTTTAGAACCCCCTTCATGATAGGTTATCGAAGGCCACACTTTTCGGCTCATAGCAAAGATCATCCCAAAAGCAATGACTTGAGCTGAAGTGGCGGTCATAAACATTGGAAAAAAACCTTGAGTTTGAACTAACCAAATTCCCAAAAAAGGAGACACCATCATTGAAAGAGATGTTCCCAATCCAAAATAGCCCATCCCCTCGCCCCGTTGTTCTTTTGGTAAAATATCCGAAACCACACTAGCGAAAATCGTCGTGGTGATCCCAAACCCAAGGCCATGAGAAATTCGAGGAATTAAAAACGTTATTACTGAATCAGTCCAGTAATAAGAAACAATGGCTAGTGTGGTAATCAAAGTTCCCAAAATAACCATAGAAAAACGCCCCCACCGCTTTGAACCCCAGACTGTAAAGGGCCTTGCCACCACTGCTGAAAGGGTAAAAAGACCAATCCCAAACCCCATCTCTCTCGGACTCGCTCCAAGTTCCATCAAAAAAAGCGGTAACACCGGATATAAAATCTGCACTCCAAAGAAAGAGGAGCTACTCGACAGCATGGTTAAAATAAAATCTCGACTCCATAAACTTTCTTTCTTCATTTCCATCCCCCAAAAATCATAAAATTTAAACTAAAATGGCCTTGATTCTTTCTATTTCCTTATCAGAAAATCCGATCTCCCGAAAATATCCAGTCACTCCACCATAATCTTCATCAATTGCATCTAAAAAAGGTACAATGTCCTCTTCTCTAGCAGTCAAAAATACTTTCAAAGCCGGATCATTCATCTCTTCCATTTTTTCCAGTATCCCCTTTAGATTCGTCTGGCTTTGCATATAATCCTCTATAATCAATGGCCTTGGTACTTCTGCCAGAAGAAAAAGCAATGCGGCCACCATTCCGGTTCGATCTTTTCCAAGAGAACAGTGGAATAAAGTGGCTTTTTCTGCATTTTCCAACATAAGCGAAAAAATGTGATAAAAGTCTTTCTTCGATTGATCTAAAGTCCATAGATAAATAGCTGATAAGATTTTAGGCAACTCTTCCGGTTTAATCGACGGCAAAAGAGGGACTACTTCATAACGGACTCTTTCGTCGGCTCCTAATAAGTCTACCCATCTTCGAACTTCTTCATCTCCCCTTAGATCAATATCTAGTGAAATTCCCTGCTCAACCAACCTTTCAATTTCTGGACTGGCTAGACGATCCAAGCTACCAGAGCGGTAAAGTTTTCCTTTTTTCGTCTTCTTCCCTTGGACTGTAGGCAAACCGCCCAAATCACGCAGATTCACGGCTCCATTTAAATTCAATTCATTCATTATCATTGATCACCGTCACACTTCATACAAAAAAGATACCGACCTAAACGGCCGGCATCTGTTTATAATTTACCAACTCGGATTTAAAAGGATTTGAAAAGAGATTTCTTCACCGCACATACGGGGCAATTTTCTGGTGGCTCCCCAATATGAGTATATCCGCACACTGGACAGATGTAGATCACATCGTCGGTAGCAGGATAATCAGTACCGGCTTTGGCTGCATCTTGAGCGATTTGAAACATGGACGCATGAATCTTCTCAGCTTCTAGCGCATAATGGAAAGACAATTGAGCATCCACTTCATTTTGAAATTTTGCTGCATTTAAATAAACTGGATACATTTGATTTACTTCTCCTAGTTCGCCTTCAATAGCCCAACCAAGATTTTCTGCAACCGTTCCAATTCCAAATTCGCCACCAGCAGCCACACTATGTCCGCCAGTTTCTTGCTTCAACACATCAAAGTGATTATTTGCATGCACTTGCTCTGCATAAGAGATCGCTTGATACAATCTTCCGATATTTGGAAATCCTTCTTTAATCGCATGATCTGCCCAGCGTATATAACGCATATGAGCCATTGACTCGCCACCATAAGCACTTCTTAAAAAATCTGCAGTTTGTCCATTTTTTACACTCATGAAATTCGCCTCCCTTTATCAATCGCCGAAGTACTAAAATATAATAATACTTCATAATATTAAATTCTAAGTAAAATACCGAATTCCTCTAATTGTTTAAAAAGAATCTTTCTTGCTAAATAAATTGCCTATAAAAACAAAAAAACCACTTCTCTAAAGAGAAATGGACTTTCTACTAATTGGTGCCTCAGGGCGGAATCGAACCGCCGACACGAGGATTTTCAGTCCTCTGCTCTACCGACTGAGCTACCGAGGCATATCCGGCTAACGGCGTAAACAGGTATAATCCTGATATAAATTAAATGGCGACCTCGATGGGATTCGAACCCACGCTCACCGCCGTGACAGGGCGGGATGTTAACCGCTACACCACGAGGCCGTAATTTGTTAATTGGTGACCCGTAGGGGAATCGAACCCCTGATTTCGCCGTGAAAGGGCGACGTCTTGACCGCTTGACCAACGGGCCTTGAAAAAAATATTGGTGACCCATGATGGGCTCGAACCATCGACACCCTGATTAAAAGTCAGGTGCTCTACCAACTGAGCTAATGGGTCACAACACTTGATTATTATATCGAGTAAAAACTTTCTTGTCAATGGTTTCTACCGCTTTTTTTAAAATATTTTTACGAACTTGTCTTTTATATCATTTTTAGGTCGAAAAGATACCATTTTCAGGTTAAAAAGAAAGAAATTTTTGAATCATCCAAAAGGATAACGCCCCAGCACCAACAGTAAATGGAATGGATCCGCTGCGAATCGCTACAAAAAAAGCAATCGCCGAGGCGAGTAGTTGAGGACTCGCAAAAGAAAAAAACAACTGATCTCCTTGAACGAATATTTCCGAAAAAATCAACGAGCCAAAAATAGCAGTAGGCACATACTTGAGCCACACCCCAAACCATCGAGGCAATTCTTTATTGGAAAGAAGCAACATCGGCAAAAGTCGAGGCAGATAGGTCACCACCCCCATCAAAAAAATCGTAATAAAAATTTCCTGCTTACTCATCCTGATTGCCTCCCCTCAATTCCCAGACACAACCAGCGGTTGCAGCCAATATGGTGGAAAAAACAATATGGAGCTTGTGAGATAGAAAAGGGAAAAAGCCGAGTCCCAAGACCCCTGCCAATAATCCAATCAACAAAAAAGCCTTTTTCTGAACATAAAAAGACCACAATCCAATAAACATAGCCGTCAAAGCATAGCTCATCAAAGAAATATCAATGGCTACTCGTTCACCAATCAATGCGCCACATACTGTACTAACCATCCAAAACGACCAAATCACCACCTGGACTCGAAGTGCTTGGGTAGGAGTCCACTCTCCTTCTTCAAAAGCCCTTATATTGAGAGCAAAGCCCTCATCGGTCAGACCATAAGCCAATAGAGCCAACTTGCTTTTTGATTCTCCATTGTAGTAAGGAGCTAAGGACGAGCTAAAAAGTAAGTGTCGCAAATTTACAATAAAAGTTGTCATGACTACCGGAAAAATAGTGGCTCCTCCAGCAATCATCGCAATCCCAATAAACTGAGAGCTCCCGGCAAACACAACTACACTAAAGGCCAACACATCCCATACGGAAAATCCCAGCTTCTGGGCAAACATCCCAAAAGCCGCGCCAATCGGTACAACACCGACACAAACTGGCCAAACAATCTTCCACAACCTTTTCTCTTTATATCCTTCAAACACCGAATCCACTCTCCTAAAATTATCTTATCCCTGATTTTATCCTAAAAAGATAGTTAAATAAAGCGATTCTACTTTATTTCGAAAATAACTATTATAAAATTGCAAATCCCAAAATAAAGAGGACAGTTACCAAGACAGCCCATAAAGAAAAATCTGACATAAGAACAGCAAATGAAGCCTACATAATCAGCAGAATTTCCAACAAGCTCCAAGACAAATTCGCAATTTTTCTAGTATTAGTAATGGCATTGCAAAAACTGATAGTGACTTGGTCACCAGGGTAAACTACGAATTGTTTGTCTGCTACTGATTTTATTTTTAAAAAAGCGATCTACCTATTGACCTTCCAAGAAAAAAATCTCTGTTACCTACTGTTTATTTCACCAAAAAGAAAAACCACCGAGCTCCTATGAACCAAGGCCTAGCCAACTTCCGAAGCAAGACCACTTGGAACAACTGAAAAGCGCTACTCTAATACTTTTCCAATAAGCGGCTATTGTTGCAACCCCTCCAATCCCCTCACTAGGGACACCTATCACCCAAGCATCTAGACCCACCAATCCAGCCATATCGGCAAAGATCACCTTGGTCAATCGATTCACTTTGATCACCCAAACTCGCTTCGCTTATTCAGCAAAACCAAGCCTACATTGCAAAAAAAAAATGAACTCTTCCATCCCTTTATCGGTCTTGTTGTGGATCGGGAAATGCCCGAGAAAAGCAAAAGTATTTTCAAAGGTTGCAAAGCTCAGCCAGCCAATCTCACTAACATCTTGAAGATCAGTCAGCTCGGCCCAACGCCCAAGAAACCCTTGGCTTCGGAACGAACAACTCAAGGATTAGTCGAAAAAAGAGATAGATTTTCAGTAAATCTTAAAAGAAAATTTTGGCTCTAATTGAAAAATTACTCCAGAAAAACAGATTTGTAAAACTCATCTATTTTCCAATGATACCCTGCAATTCATCTTGCTATCCCTCGCTTTTCAAGATAAACTAATAGACAGATAAAATTATGAAACGAAGGATGTTTGCTTATGGCTCAGCGATTTTACCGAGAATTACAAAGACTGCTTCTAGTCAGTCTTTTTTTTAGCTTCATTATGATGTTTACCCGCCTCGCTTTTGTGGCCCTCCGCCACAAATACTGGGAATTTTCTTTCTCTGAATTAGGGAGTATCATTTACTATGGTTCTTGGATAGACTGGCGCTACCTCCATCTTCCTATTCTCATTTTTTTTGTTTTCGTCACCCTGCCAGCCCTGTTTCCTTTTTCTTCCAATCGTTGGATTCACCGAC
>JAGOHU010000010.1 GCA_017995975.1 Negativicutes bacterium | reverse complement strand
TTCGGGAGCTCCGAGAAGCGGTGAAATTTGCTCCTACTGAGGGAGCTTATAAAGTATATATTATTGATGAAGTTCATATGGTGACCACTGATGCGTTTAACGCATTTTTGAAAACCTTAGAGGAGCCCCCGTCCCATGTGGTCTTTATTTTGGCAACCACCGAACCGCAAAAAATACCTGCAACGATTTTATCACGTTGTCAGCGTTATGATTTTCGGAGAATTTCGGTAGAAGATATTGTAGCCCGCTTGGAAGAGGTTATGAAAGCCAGTGATTTTGAAGCAGAATCTACAGCTCTTCATTTGATTGCAGTGCAAGCTGGCGGAGGTCTTCGAGATGCTTTGAGTATTTTAGATCAAGCGGTGGCGATGGCCGAGGGGCCAGTGACAGAAAAATTAGTTCGAGATTTACTGGGTCTAGTCGGGCAAGAAGCAATGGCCCGATTGATTGATTTTATGATCGAACGTAAAATGGGTGAGTCTTTAAGTCAGATTGAAGAGCTTCGGCAAGCCGGGCAAGACCCCAAGCAGACTATGACTCAGTTAGTAGAGTATTTGCGATTGCTGACCCTTTCTTTTGTTGCTCCTAGACTGGTTCAAGAGCAAATGACTCCTGATGAATGGCAACGATTGGACCAACAGGCCAAAAGAGGACAAGAGCGAGATTTTCAAGGGTGGTTGGAGCTTTTTCTTCAAGAAAGCGGGAATCTAAGGGTAGGGGCTGATGTGCGGCTGAGTCTGGAGATGACGTTAGCCAAATCACTTCAAAATCCACAAGGTGCTAGTAATAATTCAGATATGGGTATATTGACTAGCAAAATTGCTCAGCTGGAAAAACGAATTCGAGAGCTGGAGAGCACGAATAGCTCTTTGCCTAAATTCGCGACTACTGCTATAGGAGTTGAACCAACAGCTCCAGTCAAATCGGAAGAAATGCCAGTCCCGACTGCAGTGCCAGTGCAGCAGAAACCGGCACCAGTTGTAGCCCAAGCAAAAATAGAGCTGGAGCCAACGTTCGCCCCGCCAGTGGTTGAAAGACCTGGCCCTGCTATGGTCGCTTCAATTGAGTCAGGCCAAGAAAAAGAAATTTGGGGGAAAGTGCTTACTACATTAGAGTCTCAAAATAAGAGAGCCGTGAAAGCTTGTGCTGAGCAAGGAACTTTGGCAAGCCTTTCGGACGGCAAGGCAATGGTAGGCTTTACCCAGAGCTTTCCAAAAGATCGACTTTCCAAGCCGGACTTCAAAAAAATGATTGAAGATATTTTGAAAGAAATCACCGGACATTCTTTTGAACTAGAGTGTCAATTAGGGGGAGAAGTAAGTGGTTCTCCTACCCCAGCCTCAGTAGAGGTACAAGGCAAGGCGGCTTCTCAAACTCATCAAGAATCGCCAGCTAAAGGAATTTCTTCTGCTGAAGCACCAGCGGCTGTGAAGTCAGTTTTAGAAACCTTTGGGATTGAAGATGCAGATATCTTTAAAAAATAGCTGCTTATTGTAAAGGACGAAGGCCTCACAATTTGAAAGGGCTACTTGAAAGAGTAACTCTTTTTTTATGAATTGTTTTTTTATAGAAACAAGCGTGAAATCTTTTTTTTATCATGATATATTATGTTTGCAGAATTGTTTGAAAACTTTTAAATAGAAGCGAGTAGGGCAGTTCGAGTGTATTTATTTATTTTAAAATAAAAAGGAGAGTGTTCTTATGACAGCTCAAGAGGCCTTAAAAGGTGTTCTCGAAGCAGGAGTCAAACTAAAAGACTTGGAAAAGGTGATTTCCAAAACAAATGCGGATGCGGCTTGGAAGTCGGCACTGAAAACAGTGGATGGGAGCTTTGTACACCAAATGTTTTCGTCCGTATCTCCAGAGACAGTTTTAGCTTGTTTAGGTTTTGCAATGATTCTCGTATTTATGGGACTCATCATGGGCAAGAAAATGACCGCTGTAAGCGCCCTGTTTATTGTTCCTTTGGTCTTTTCTCTATTAGGTGGATTTGGTATGGATACCGGAAAATACATGGTTGCAGGTATTCGAACCATTGCACCAACAGCAGCAATGCTCTTATTCGCTATTACTTATTTCGGACTGATGATTGATGTAGGACTTTTTGATCCTCTGGTTGTAAAAATCTTGAAAATTGTAAAAGGTGATCCTGTGAAAATTATGGTAGGTACCGTTATTCTTACAGCGATCGTTGCACTAGATGGTGATGGATCAACGACTTTTATGATTATTACTACTGCTTTTCTCCCATTGTATCTGCGACTGGGAATTAGCCCAGTTATCTTAGCCGTATTTGCTTTGATGACAAACAACATCCTTAACATCATTCCTTGGGGTGATCCTACAGCTCGTGTAATTGCGGCTCTTGGGTTGGAAGCAAATGATGTATTCCTTCCTTTGGTACCAGGAATGATTGCTGCAATGATCTTCATGATTGGTTTGGCTTACGTATTAGGTATGCGTGAGCGCCGTCGTCTTGGTGTAATGGAAATGGACGAAGCCACATTACATGAGATTGCTAATAAAATTACTGAAGAAAACAAAGAACTTAAAAAACCAGACAAATTTATGCTCAATTTGATTCTTACATTGGTTATGTTAGTAGTATTGGTAGCTGACGTGATTTCTTTGGCAATCGTGTTTGCGATTGGGACTTCATTAGCTTTGATGATCAACTTCAAAACTCTTAAAGAACAAAATAATCGTATGCTTGCTCATGCTGGTGAAGCTTTGAATGTTGTATTCATTATTATTGCTGCTGGTTCTTTCATGGGAATCCTCGGTGGTACCAAAATGGACCAAGCAATTAGCAATAGCTTGATTGCAATTATTCCTCCAGCTTGGGGACCTCATATGTCATTAATCACTGTTTTCTTAAGCTGCCCAGGAACTTTCTTCCTTTCCAATGATGCTTTCTATTATGGAATCGTGCCAATTCTTGCTAAAACCGGTGCTGCTTATGGAGTATCTTCAGCAGAGATCGCACGTGCTTCCTTGATGGGCCAACCAATTCACTTCTTGTCTCCTCTGGTTGGAGCTTTATGGGTATTGTTGGGTCTGACCAATGTAAGTCTTGGAGAAATTCAAAAGTATGCATTCCCAGTAGCTGCAGCAATTACTGTTATTTACGCTATTGTTGGAAAAATGATTGGAATTATCTAATCCAAGCCTTTTAAAAAGAATCAAAAGGGTCTCGCTTCCAAATGGAAGTGAGACCCTTTTTTTGGAAAGTTTGATAGAAAAATGCTCCTTACTTTGAGGTAAGGAGCATTTTGGTTTTAATTTTGAATGAGTAGATAGAATTGATGGAGTAATTTAATTCCGAAGAAGAGGATGATCACTCCACAGATGATATTTAAATAACGAAGCATTTTTTCGTTGAGACGGCTTTTAAAGAGTATGCTGATGATGGCTAGACTAGTAAACCAAAGGGCTGAAGCGGTAAGAACACCGAAGATAAAGGGGGTTACCGCTTCATCAGGGTAGGAAGCTTTGGCTGCACCGAGTAGCATAGAGCCATCCACAATTGCGTGAGGGTTAAACCAAGTTACGATGCAAGCGGTAGATATGGTTTTCCAGATCGGTAGGTCCACATTGACATCGCTGAGGGTCACCTCTTTGGTGCGAATGAGCTGAATCCCGATCCACATGACTACCAAGCCACCAATCAGCAGGATGAAGAGTTTAAACAAGCTCCAGCGATCAATGAGGGCGCCTATTCCATAGAAGCAGGCTAAAGCCAAAGTGATATCAAAGAAGAGGACGATCAGAACGACTAAAAAAGTACGGCTGACTCGTTGAGTTAGGGCTGTATTGATTACAAAAAGATTTTGAACTCCAATTGGTGCCACATAGGCAATACCCAGTAGTAATCCTTGAATAAATACTTCCACAACACACTCTCCTTTGATGTTTATTTATTCAGTCCAGATGGAGTGGTTTAATTTTCTGGTGGGCAGGACAAGTCTTCTAATGGGTCAATTGATTTTGTTTTCCCCTGTTTCCAACAAATAATAATTGCAATTATTAGGAATGCAAGAAAGCCGGATATCCATGGCAAGGTTAGATATTCTTGAGGTGCTTTTGCCCAAAGGGTATAAATTCCGAAGCCCATAAAGAGAACCGCCGAGCACCATTGGACAGCTCGAGCGGGGATTTTTTTACCTAAAACAACCCCGATTACAATCCCTAACCCATTTGAGATCATCATTCCGGTAGTACTCCCGGCCCATACGGCGAGAAAAGAGTCATACTGGGTGGCTAAAGTCATTGTGAGGATTTGGGTTTTATCGCCCATTTCGGCAAAGAAAAAAGCGATGGCTACAGTCAAAAAGGGTCCTCGACCAGATTTGCAAAGTGCCTCTTTGTCTAGTGTATCACCCCAGAGGGTCCAAAGTCCAAAAAAGATGAAAAGAAAAGCTGAGAGAAGTTGGAGCATTTCAGGGCTAATCCAGCCGGCCAACATTTGACCAATCCAGACTGCCAGCCAATGATTGGCTACGGTAGCTACAAAGACACCAGCTAAGACACTTTGCCAAGAAAAAATTGTGGCAAAAGCCATACCCAAAAGTTGAGTTTTGTCGCCCATTTCAGCAATGACGACGAGAAAAGTGGATTCTAAAAAAGTATCAATCATTTTGTTATCACTCTTTCCTTTTAAAAGTCAAAATGGAAATAAAAAAAGACTTTTGGACAGATCTATAAGATCTGCCAAAAGTCTCACCAATCGACGAAGTCGACCAACAAGGCCAGGCCGAAGCCAGTGTGTTGACCATTGCTGTGAGGGCTACTCCCTTTTGCCGTATAAAAATATAATAACGAAAGTTATTGCATCTGTCAATTTTACGATAAGAAAAATGTCTTTTTTATGCTAGCTTTTAACGAAATAGGGTATAATAAAAGCATCCAGCTGATATTGAGGAGGAATAAAAATGGAAAAGCAATATGAGATTGCAATTATTGGTGGTGGTCCTGCAGGACTGTCGGCTGCAATGACTGCAAGAGTGAGAAATAAAAGTGTAGTAGTTTTTGAATCCTATGGATTTAGCGATAAACTTCAAAAAGCTCATCAAATTTCTAATTATCCGGGTATGCCTAAGAAAAGTGGAAAAGAAATTATGGAAGTAAAGGTTGCTCAGGCAAAGGAATTAGGCACTGATTTTATCATGGAAAAAGTCCAGATGGTTTATCCAGGTGAGACTTTTATGATTTCTACCACTCAGAATAATTTTTACTCAGCTCAATCGATTATTATTGCAACTGGCACAGCTCCAGCAGTGCTCTATCCAGGCGAAGAAGAGCTTTTGGGTAAAGGGGTCAGCTACTGTGCTACATGTGATGGAATGATCTACAAAGGTCAAGAAGTTGCGGTTTTTGGACTCGAACCAGAAGCACCTCATGAAGCCGAATTTTTGGCAGAAATTTGCAGTAAAGTTCATTATTTTCCTCTTTGGGAAACGGCTCATCAATTTACTCAAGAAAATATTGTGGTTCATGACCGAAAGAATGCCCCCAAAGAAATTCTAGGTGACGAGCTAGTAAGTGGTTTTAAATTAACCGACGGGACTGAAATTTCAGCAACTGGAATCTTTATTCTTCGCCAAGCCACTCGATTGGATACTTTTTTGCATGGTTTGGAAGTGGAGGAAGGTGCGATCCTGACAGATAAACAACAACGAACCAATATTCCAGGTGTCTTGGCTGCCGGCGATTGTACTGGGAAGCCTTGGCAACTGCCACGAGCTGTCGGTGAAGGAAACGTGGCGGCTTTGGCCGCAGTAGATTATCTGAATAGCAAAAAGTGAGCCATAAAAAATAGATACCTTCCAAAAAGAAGGTATCTATTTTTTATATTTTTGTTTTATTCCCAAGTGGATCGGAGCAATTGTCTGGAAAGGTGATTTTAAAAGTAGTTCCAATTCCTAGCTCACTATTGATTTCCACGGTTGCGCAGTGCCGGTCGAGGATTTCTTTAGCAATCGGCAACCCAAGGCCTATGCTTATTTGCCCAGTCGTTCTTTGGCGTGATTTGTCACTTTTATAAAATCGCTCCCAGATATGAGGTAAGTCCTCCGGTGAGATCCCACTGCCTGTATCGGAAATGGAAAGTAGCTGTCCTATAGGAAGATTTTCAAGTCGAATTCGAATGGTGCCACCAGTTGGGGTAAATTTGAGGGCGTTATCTAATAGAATTAAGAAAAGTTGAGTCAATCGATCGCCATTGCCAAAGATGAGCTTATTTTCTTCTGGTAAATCTATTTCTAAGTTAACCTCTTTGGCTAAACAAGGTTGCTCTAGCAAAAAAGCGGTATTTTGAATTGCTTCTGCTAGGTTCATTGGATAAATTGGGATATGAGTGCTTGAAGACTCTAAACGAGATAAGTCTAATAATTCGGTGATCAGGCTGCTTAAGCGAATGGTTTCGTCTCGCATAGTTTGATAGGTTGTTTTGATTTGATCCGGATTTTCTACAACTCCATCTAAAAGAGCTTCTGTAAATCCTCGCATAATGGTTAAAGGGGTTCTCAATTCGTGAGAAATATTAGCCACGAAGTCACGACGCAATTGCTCTTGCTTGTCTCGGTGCTTCATAGTGGTTTCCAAATCAGCTGCGAGGGAGTTAAATGACATGGCCAATTCTTGCAGTTCTTCCGGCCCATCAAGGGCGATTTTTACATCATAATTCCCTTTTGCCATTTCAGAGGCACTTGCTTTCATTCGCAATAATGGTCTGGCGATCGATTTAGATAGAACATTGGCGAGTAGTAGAGCCAATAGCATGGCAAGTCCTACTGGTATACTCAGATACATATAAATCGCCCGGAGAATTCGATCAATCGAAGCGGCCGGCAGATGAAAGATGATTAGTCCACCCGGATTGGTGAAGGTAGGTTGGTAGGGGACAAGGACCATCAGCATTTCTTCATTGTAATAAGGATGAAAATAGAAGAAAGATTTCTTTTCGGTTGGATCGTCGAAGATCGCCAAAACTTTCGCACCGCCCGGAATATCGGTTAAGGGAATTCTATTTTTTTTAAGAATTTCTTTTTGAGGTGGAGTTAATTCGGTTCCTGTATTTTCTGGAAGAGCGGGAGGCTTGATTGGCGGTGGAGTGATGGTTCTACCTACTTGCTCACTTTGAGGAGTTAGATTTTCTGTAGAAGCCATAAAGACAAAACCTTCATTATCCACAATCCAAATTCGTGAATTGAGAAGATAATCAAGGTTGTTGACTAATCGGCCAAATTGCCAGTAGCTCATTTTTCCTTCTTGCCATTCTCGAATCGAGCGGATAATTTCCCGCCCTTTATTATTTAAATCATTTTCCCGTAAATTGATTAGGTAATTTTTTACGAGAATCGGAGCCCCAATTGGCAGAAAAAGGGGAATTAAGATAATAACCGCTAAAAAAGAAAGAAATAAACGAAGCCTTAGTTTCATGGCTTTAACTCAAATTTGTATCCGATCCCCCATACGGTGGTAATATCCCAGGGGAAATCATGATCGTCACTTAAGCCTAATTTTTTTCGGAGTCTTTTTACATGGGTATCTACTGTGCGGGTATCACCGCTATAAGCATATTCCCAAACTTTTTCCAGAAGCTGAGAGCGGGATAGAACTTTACCCGGTTGGGATGCGAGAAACCAAAGGAGCTCTCGTTCTTTTTGGGTCAGAGCGACGGACTGATCTTTCACTTTGACTGTATGCTCAATGATATTGATTTCCAAATCGGGGAAATTCAAAATTTCACTTGAGATATCATTGCGTGGGGTACGACGGAGGACTGCTTTTGCACGAGCAACTACTTCACGAGGATTGAATGGTTTTGTGATATAGTCATCAGCTCCGATTTCTAAGCCTAGAATTCGGTCTTCATCTTCCCCTTTGGCAGTCAGCAAGATCAAGGGAGTCATATCATTTTTGCGAATTTGTTGGCAGACCTCAAGACCATCCATGATTGGCA
This sequence comes from Negativicutes bacterium, assembly GCA_017995975.1. Classification (GTDB taxonomy): domain Bacteria; phylum Bacillota; class Negativicutes; order JAGOZY01; family JAGOZY01; genus JAGOHU01. The sequence continues at coordinate 10,586 of JAGOHU010000010.1, read as the reverse complement.
TCATGATGTCTAAAATAATAATGTCGGGCTTTTTCTCTTCAAAAATAGTCATTGCCTGAGCCCCATTTTCGGCTTCCAGAACTTCGAATTGTTCTTTCTCAAAATAAAGTCGTAGTAATTCACGAATTGGATTTTCATCATCTACAATTAAAATTTTTGTTTTAGTCGTTATCATTTAGAAAGCTCCTTTTTCACAATTTCCCCATTATAACTACAGAATACTATAGTTTGAACCAGAGGAAAACCCTAAATAGTCACTTTCTTAAATAATTAATTTTTTTGAACCAATTAATTAAGAAATAAAGTCTTGCTTTGATAGAAATAATTAAAGAATATTCTTTTTGTGACCTCCAAAACGCTTTGAAAATAGGGACTTAGGGGAATTAGGGGAAATAAATGATCTGATTGTCAGTTATTCCTATTGGTGAATAAAATGAAACACTTTTGAGAAAGGGAGATAAAAATAGTTGGTAATGTTCAATTACTAAGGGAGCATTAAGAGGTTAGAGAGTTTACAAATTGATATTTTAGGTATATCAGAAAATATATATAAGGAATTTAGATAAGAAAAAGCCTCCCTAAAGAATAGGAAGGCTTGGGCCAGGATCGTTATTTAGTTTTTAGGGCCTCGTTTGTGAAGGCCTGGTTGTTTCTGCTCTCGGGTCTCCCAGTTGTCTAGTCGTTGATTCTTTCGATCTGCTTGGTCTTGGGTGAGCCAGCCCCATTGGAGTTGTTGGGCTGTCCATTCTTTACGAAGGCTGACCATTTCTTTTTTCCAATTTTGCATTTCAGCTTTTTGTTCATCCGTAATGTTACCTTGGATATTTAATTTTTTCTGGTGTGTCTGGGTTCCTTTTTGGTGATCTCCTTTGGATTGCTTGGTAGCTCCAATTCGCTCCCCCGGGTTTTCATTAGCAGCCCAGGTTTCCATTTTCTCAATCCGGAGCTTTCCAGCTTCCGGGGTAATCCAATTCCATTCAACTTGTTTGCTGATCATTTTTTTCTGGATAGTTAGATTTTTTTGTTTCCAATCTTTCCAGACTTCTTTTTGTTCTGGGGTCATTTTTTCCATTTGTTCCATTTTGTATGAATGCTCTTGTCGACCTCGGTCAGATTGAGCCCCTTTTCCTTGAGCTGAATTTGCGAAAGTATCAGCTGTGCCTAAGGTTAATACTGCTGCTGCGAGTAGAGCAGCTAACGTTGTTTTTTTAAACATATTTATCTCTCCTTTTTTTGTGGGAATGACTTTATTGTATAGAATAAATGTGACGAAAAAGCTTTTAAAATGTGGCTAAATTCGGAACTCGAAATTTATAAGATTTATTTTCAAAAGAGGTTGAGTAAGGTATACTCAAAAGACAGTTTCAATTAAATTAAGGGGCGAGAAAATGATTATTGTTAAATTGGGCTTAGTGATCCTAACGATATTTATACTTTTACGAAAGAAAGTTGCAATTGGTAATGCGATATTGGCAAGTAGTTTTCTTTTATGGGCTGTTTCGGGATTTGATTTTTCGGCTTTAGGCAATGCCTTATTAACCACTTTGAGGGATCCACGCTGCTGGATTATTGTGGGGGCTCTTTATTTTATTATGTGGTTGGAGTATTTATTTCGTACTCGAGGCATTATGGATAGTTTTTTATCAACGATTCAGCAAACAATTCCAAATCCTAAAGTGGTGATGATGATCATTTCGGCTTTCTTGGGGCTACTTCCTTCGATGGGGGGAGCTATCTTTTCGGCTCCAATGGTGAAGAAACTGGCGGATCCAATCGATATGACGCCAACAGATCAGAGTCTGACCAATTTTTGGTCTCGTCATATTGTAGATTATACAAATCCGATGGCACCAGCTTTATTGCTCGCTTCAGCTACAGCCAGTGTATCGGTACAAGAGATGTTGATTCATCTTATTGGCTATGGATTTTTAGCAGTGGCTGTGGGGTGGCTGGTCTGTTTTCGTAATGTACCCACTAAGATTTTACCAGAAGGTAAGCCACGTACTTTGAGTCAAAGACGAACCTTGCTTTTGGCACTAGGGCCGATTGCAGCGATTTTCATACTGATTTTAGGATTTAAACAAAATGCAGGGATTGCTACTTTTTTGGTTACATCTGCATTGACATTATTTCTCTGGCGTGGAGTGGGAGATTTTAAAAGACAGGTTACTGAGTCGCTAAATTTGAAAGTTTTTTGGACTGTGGCAGTGATTTTGTTTTTTCAAAATGTGTTGATTAATACAGGGATGGTAAGCGGGCTCATTGATTACTTTCAGCAGACTGGACTTTCGCCAGCAGTTGGGATTTCGATTTTAGCTTTTATTATGGGAGCTCTTACCGGGATGACTCAAGGTTTTGTAGCCATTGTATTTCCTTTTGTAGCAGGAGTTGCTTTAGGAGATGTTACTTTGGCGGTGCTGGTTTATGTGGTAGGCGTGTCTGGTCAGATGATGACACCGACTCATTTGTGTATGACCCTTACTATGGATTATTTCAAAGCGGACTGGGGAGTTTTTTATAAAAAGTTGATTCCCATGCAGTTGGTGATTATGTTTGCAGGGATTTTGGTTTATTGGGTGAAAGTCGCGTTAATGTGATTGGAGGAAGATGGATATGAGTAATCTAAAAAATGCAATATTTGCAGGTGGTTGTTTTTGGTGCTTATTGCCTCCGTTTCGCAAGTCTTTGGGGATGTCGTCAGTTACGGCGGGATATATAGGTGGGACGAAAGAAAACCCTACTTATGAAGAAGTAGTGGCAGGTGGTACGGGACATCGAGAGGCGGTAGAGGTAGTTTATGATTCGGATAAGTTAACTTATGAAAAATTAGTAGGAATCTTTTTACAGTCGATTGATCCAACCGATTCGGAAGGACAATTTTTTGATCAATCTCCTAGTTATCGTACTGGGATTTATTATGGCAATGAGGAAGAAAAGGAAATCGCTTTGCGGGCTTTAAAGGAATTGGACGCTAGTGGTCGTTTTGAAAAACCAGTAGCAGTCGAGGTGCTTCCGGCAACTCATTTTTACCCAGCGGAAGGGTATCATCAAACTTATCCTGAGAATTATCGGGAGCAATTTGAAGCTTATGAGATCGGTTCGGGGCGAGTGAATTTTTTGAAACGCCACTGGGGGAAAGAAAAAAATCTAGAACTTTTGAAAAAGAAATTAACTGCCGAGCAGTACCGAGTGACCCAAGAAAACGGGACCGAGCTTCCTTTTACCGGTCGTTATAATGAGGAAGAGCGGGAAGGCATCTATGTGGATATTGTATCGGGGGAGCCACTCTTTTCGTCCAAAGATAAATTTCCTTCTAGTTGTGGCTGGCCGAGCTTTAGCCAGCCCGTAGAAAAAGCAGCAGTAAAAGAAAAAAATGATACCACCTTGGGAATGGAGCGGGTAGAAGTGAGAAGTTTGGTGGCAAATTCTCATTTGGGTCATGTATTTGGTGATGGGCCAAAGGAATTGACTGGACTTCGGTATTGTATCAATTCAGCGGCTCTTCGCTTTATTCCAAAAGAAAAAATGGCTGATGAAGGTTATGGTAGTTATTTGAATTTGTTTGATAAGTAGGAAGGGGAAGTAACATGGGGCTGGAGTGGGGAATGGTTCTTCTGGTGCTAGTGGGGGGATTTATCGCAGGATTTATGAATTCAATTGTAGGCGGTGGAGGGATGATTTCTCTTCCAATCATGTTGATGCTGGGGCTTCCTACGGCTACGGCTTTGGGTACCAATAAGCTTTCCAGTGTGATGGGTTCGATTGCCAGCTCGATTGGCTTTCTGCGGAGTGGGCATGTGAATATGCACTTGATGAAAAGGTATGTTCCTCTGTCTTTTATTGGCTCTGTAATCGGGGTTTATGTGGTGCAGCTTTTTTCGTCCGACTCATTGCGGACTTTGGTGGTGGTACTTCTTTTTGGAGTATGCTTGCTGACTATCTTTAAAAAAGATTGGGGAGCTTACTCTACTTATCGCCAATTGACAGGAACTCTTCTTTTTAGCGGCGGGGTAGCAGCTTTCGGATTTGGTTTTTATGATGGCTTTTTCGGACCTGGCACAGGAACTTTTCTGATTTTTGCTTTTTTGCTGATTGGTTGTTCTTTTGTAGAGTCAGCAGCGAATACGCAAATCTTAAATTGCACCAGCAATATTGGGGCGGTTCTAATCTTTCTGTTCTTAGGACAGGTTCATTGGGAATATGGTTTGCTTATGGCAAGTACCCAGATTATTGGGTCCATTGTGGGAACTAAATTAGCGATTTTAAAAGGTGCCAGATGGGTACGACCTATCTTTATTGCTGTTTCAGTCACTTTGATTGGTAGGCAGCTATGGTTGCTCTTTTAAAATAGAAATCAAAAAAAGGAACAGCTTGGCTGTTCCTTTTTTTGATCCCCAGGTTATGGAGTTGGTCTTAGCTATAAAAGGGTTTATTGTATTGTTTTAGTGCCTCGTCTTGGCTGGAGTAGACTGAGAGTAGGGAGTATTCTTTGCGATTTACAATGCTATTTTGCAAAACTACCCAGACATCGTCTTTGGCGGGATGAGAAATTTGGTAGATTCCAGCTGAGTAGAAGGGGCCGACCGAATTGTTTTTAACTAATTTTGCATCAATGTTTTGATTTGAAAAGTAATCAGAAAGAGCAATCGTTACAGGGCGAGGAGTGGTTTTGGGACTTGGGGCTTCTAGTTTTTTACCTAATTGAGGAATCATGACTTGAATTTGACTTCCCATATCTTCTTCAATTGCTTGAATTCTAATTTTACTTCTTGTTGTTGAGATTTGATTGGTCTCGTTATTTTTGAAAGATAAATTGATCGTACCATTCTTTTCGGTACTGGAAGTAGATTTTAAAGTTATTGGTAGTGATTTTAAATTTTCGGAAGTTAGAGGTGTAGAACGGGCTTCTAAAATAAAATTTTTTAGGGAAATCGAATCGGATGCTTCTGCAAATGCAAAAGGGGTAATCGAACAAAATAAAGTGACAAAGAATAGGATTTTCCAATTTTTATTAATCATTTTCTTTCCTCCTAGATTTACTAAAACTAATATGCTTGTCGTTTTTTTCTATAGATTAATTATAATAAAGATAAATGTCATAATGATGACCGAAAAAAGAAAATTGTGTGACTAAAAATCGGAATAAGTAGGAACAAAAAAACAAGCACCCCAATTTCGAGGTGCTTGTTTTTGAAAGTATTATCGCAATGAAATATTTTTAATCGGTTTGTTGTACTGGGAGAGTGCATCTTCCTCGTTGTAGTAGATGGAAAGAATGGAAAAATTTTCTTGAGGCGAGGTGACGGTTTGGAGAACTAGCCAGAGTGTCGATTTACCGGTTTGATTTAGCTGGTAAAGCCCGCTAGAAAATGTGGGGCCAACTGAGTCACTTCGGATAAAGTGAGCTGGAATTTTTTCATTTCGTAGGTAGGTATAAAAAATATGGTTGGTATATAGAGTAGGATCATCGAATTCATCTTTTAAAAGCTGAGTTTTTAGATTTGGAATAATCAGTCGCAGATGGGGAGTTTTAGAATTGCCAGTGGCCGCAACTTCGATGACTGGAAAATTTGGTTTCATTTGATCCGAGGTTGCTAAGGTATTGGCGAAATGAATGGGGAGTCGTCCAGCTCGGATAACTCCGGGGATTCTACGATCGGGGAGCCATTCGATTTGAGGAATGACTGTGTCAATTTTCTCTAAAAATTGAGACGGTTCTTCTTGGGTGCTAGGAGCAGAAGACAAAATAACTTCACCAAGTGTGATTTCTTGGGCAAAAGTTTGGGCTGGTAGGACTAGGAGAAACATTGGGATTAGAAAGAAGAGTATTTTTTTAGAACTCATGAGTACCTCCAATAAACTAATTTTTATCATTTTGTGGGTTGGCGTAAAGTATCAGGATGTCGGTGATGTGGGCTCGGTTGGTTAATTGGGCTTTGATAGAAAGCCAGATATCTTTCTTGTTGGGGAGGGAAATTTTTAATAAGGTAGGGCCTTCGGAGAAGCGGGATGGCTTTTCGGTGGGGGTTTCTAAAACCTCAAAAGTGATGTTTTGCTGCTTGAAGTAACTAATTAACAGCTGAGAAGTAGTTTCTTCCGAGTCTTCAAAAGGATTGGAAGGAGTAGTGAAATAACGATAAAAATAATCAATGCCTAACCGAATCTGAGGAGGTCGATTGTCTTTTTGAGGATAGGTCATGATAACAGGGTCAAAATCATTGATATAAATATTACTTTTGGATTTTGGACTTACTGGAGAAAGCTTAAAGTTGCCATAATGAGCTGGGTGATTATGGTACTTTGAAATATCTTCTTTGAGTGTCATCCAAGTGATTCGGGTTGGCATCGTAGGGAGCTTCGTGAGTAATTCATTTGGCTCTTGGTTTTTATCTGGAGCAAGTAATTGCAATAATGCGGAAAACTCATAGGCCGAAGGGTCAGAAATGATTTCATCCAGTGCGGGATTTCCATTTGCTATGGGTGAAAAAAGGGTGAAAGAAAATGCAACACACAAGGTAGTTAGAATTTTTTTCATAATTTCCTCCTATTCGATTGGGGCTACGTAGGGGATTTTTCCAAGCCAAGAAGCTCGTTGTTGCTTTCTCTCGAAAAAATGCTGGAGAAGTGGAAAGGGTTGCTCCGACTTGAGCTCTTTTTCACCAATTAACTCAGTCATTTTGGCAAGGGCTAGTTTGAAGTCATTGAAGACATCCCACTTGGATTTTTTTTGCTGGTCTCCTTCTTGGCGGAGCAGGTAGGCTGGGTGGAAGGTGGGCATGAACCAGATGCCGTTTTTAAGCTGGATTAGTTCGCCGCGGGCTTTGGTGATCCGCTTATCGGGTCCTAAGAAATATTGAAGGGGTACGTTGCCTAGTCCTACAATGACTACTGGGCGAATCAGAGCGATTTCTTTTTCGAGCCAACGGGAGGCGCAGAATTGACATTCGGGCTGAGTGGGAGTGCGGTTGCCTTCCGGGCGGCATTTGATGACATTGGTCACGTAGACTTTGTCTCGGGTAAGGCCGACACTCCAGAGGGCTTTGTCGAGAAGCTGACCAGAAGGACCAACCAAAGGAGCTCCGTAATCATCCTCTACACCGCCAGGCCCTTCACCGATAAATATGATAGGGGAAGGTACGCCACTCCAAGAGGTGGCACCTCGTCCATAGGTGACAAGAGGACAAGCTCGGCAGGCGAGAAGTTCGTTTTCAAGTTGAGTCAGGGTCATAACAAGAATCTCCTTTTACCATCCTAATCTATAAACAAATAAATTCGTGAAAAAAAGAAGTAGTTCCTCTTTTTCACGAATTTGAGTAATGAATCTATTTATGTATATTCTTGAAGAAGTTTAAAATTTGGGTGATAAAGCGTTTACCGAAAGCTGCAATTCCGGCGATGAGGGGTATTAAGACAGGAAGGTAGTTGGATACTGCATTGAGGACGGTTCCAGAGTGGGCGAAGCAGAGGGTCGGAATGATCAGGGATAGGGTCATTAAGAATAAGACTTTCATGAGAGACCTCCTTTATTTTCGATGGGCTAGCCAAAAAACAAACAAAAGAATTGAGAAGACTAGCCAAAGCATGAGTACTCCGTAGAGGGTGAAGAGTATGGAATAAACGGAAAAGGCGAGGGTGGAAAAAATCGCAAAGCAAAAGCAAAATAGGGATAGATACTTCCAAGCTGTGATAGGCTTGGCGACTAAGAAATTGTTTTGTGAGCGAAGAGATTTGTAACCAGCTAAGAGGGAAAAAAGAAGCCAGAGTCCGAACAAGCTAAGAACCATATTTTCGTGAAAAATGTCTTGATCAGTAGGGATATAGAAATTGTCGGTACGAGGAATTTGTGAATTCAAATAGAAAGAAATCGCCATGAATAGGGGAGAAATGATGAGCCAAAATCGGTTCCAAGCAAACATTATGCCTCCTATATTTTTACTTGATGTAGTGATCTAATGCCTTTTGCAAGTCCTGGAGAAAAGTCTGATCTTTTTTGTTTTCAATGGCGTGGAAAAGACAATGCTCTAAATGGTCTTTAAGTACTACTTTGGCGGTACTGTCGAGGGCTTTGCGGATGGCTGCGATTTGCAATAATACTTCGGAACAATCTCGACCCTCGGAAACCATATTTTTCACAGAACGAACATGACCTTCGATGCGGGCAAGGCGGTTGATAACTTGCCTTTGTTTGGTATGTACATGGGGCTCCATATTTATCACCTCACTATTAATACTATCATTTTATCCCCCTGGGGGGGATAAGTAAAGAAAAAAAGAGCTTGTGCAAAACAAGCTCTTGGCTGTGAGTTAAGAGGCACAGCTATTTCAAAATAAAAAATTAATGGATTGATTCTCTACATATCTGTACCTATTTTGGATTGGGTTCAGTTATTCGGTTTTCTTGTAGTACTTCCCTTCGGCTCAGTGTTAAATCACTAACTGCCAATTTGAAAATGGACGGTAGTGATTCAACAGGCACCGTTGGGGGTAAAATCTACCTTCGTATAACTCGGTAATCGTTAACACTACAGTAGTGCTCTTTTTACTGTTCGCTGCGCTTGCAGAGCATCGCAACTCGCCGCGAGCAGGAATACTAAATGCTTCTAGGGTTACGATTTAGCTTAGTGGGTGAAAGTTTTCTATATGGTTAAGCGTTTTGTGATATTGAAAATTGCTATGGCTTTCATTACTTATCTTCTCTAAATGTAAAGTAGGGATAGAGAAGATGTTTACGTTTAAGGATTAAATATAAACAAAGCATAATATTGAAAAAGTAAAAAGAATGGTTGAGATGAAAAGTGCAAAGAAGAGAGAAAAAAATATGCTTTTTAGGCCGAAGTGCCAATTGTATTTGTAGAAGAATAAAAGAAAAGTGCTTATGATGCTAATTATTATGATGAGTGGGATATATATTGAATAGAATAAATTGTAGGCGAATTTATTACCTACAAAGATAGTAGAAGGGCCATCGCTGGCACCGATGATGCCAATAGCGGCGGATTCCCAAAGCGTAAATTCTAGTATATTTAAAGTGGCAACGAAAAAGATAACAACTAAAGTAAAGAAGAAAATTGAGATTGAATAGATGAAGTTTCGAGTAGGAGAGTATTTTTCGTGATGGTGCCAAAATGAAAAGAGAGCGAGAATAAAAGGAATTGCCAAAAGTACAGAATAAAAAGAAACGGCTACAGGCTCCATTGATTATTCCTCCGATACAAAAAATGTTGTTAATTGCTGTCTGGAAAACTTTTAGCGATAAAGAGTAGGTCTTTAGTAGGTTGCTTATCTAGGACAACATAAATCGCTTTTCCGTCGGTTACTATAAGTTCTAAAGCGATTTTGGCATTTTCTTTGGCTTCGCTGAAGTCAAAGGGTTTGTAATTAGTAAAATAAGTTCCTGTGTCAGGGACGTTGAGGCTACCTTTGTAGTTTTTCTTGATGACTTCTTCATTGGGGTTTAAAATGCAAAGATTGAATTCACCAGTAAATTCTTTTATGTTATTTTGGATGGAAAAGGAGTGAGTGGATTTGGTTCCAGATTTTTGGTAATTAGTAATCTCAGCACTGATAGTTATTTTTACTACCTCCTTGGTGGGTAGTTTTATGTCATACTTTGCTTCATAACCGGTTCCATCAAAATGTTCTTCATTTTCACCTTCGCCACCCCAAAAAGTAATTTCTCCTTTTAAGGGACCGATATTCGGAATTCCGTTGGGATAGTAGGGAGTGGCGCTTGTGAGGGTGCTTCCTAGGAAAAGGCAAAGTAGTAGTGTAGCAAGTTGTTTCATTTTAAATTTCTCCTATTTTGTTTCTTGTTGGGGATTAAGAGTTGGCGATTGTAATTTGGATGCTTTTAAGAGTGAAGTTCTTTGTTTTACAGAAAATTACCTTTTATTATAAATTATATTAGATGATAAATTGTTTTTCTGATACAATGAAATTAGATACTTACTTCTGTCAATTGGGAGCAATCGGGATTGAGAGTGTGGTTTTTGCTTTGAGGTTCTGTCTGGCCGGCTAGGGCGGGTTGGGGAGAGAAATGGAGTACAGAGAGAACCTCTCGCCTTTTTGGTGAGGGGTTTTGTTTTTGGATTTTTCAATAAGGAAAGGATGAGCAAAGATGAATACAAAAATCGGTGTGGTTGCAATCGTAGTGGAGGATTTTGAAAAAGCGAAAGAGGTCAATCTGGTTCTTCATGAGTATGGAGCAAATATTGTAGGCCGTATGGGCATTCCTTATCGGGAGCGTGGGGTCTTTGTGATCTCTGTGACTGTGGATGGTACGGACGATGAGATCAGTGGCTTGACTGGTAAGCTTGGCAATATTCCTTCGGTGACAGTAAAAGCGGCTTTGACGAAACAGTGCAAGGGCGAGACTGGTAAGTGTTAATAAACTAAGGGAGTTTTGAAATGAGAAATTATACAGGCAGCGATGTAATTCGACACGATGAAATTGAAGGAGCTCTTGAAGCTGGACGAGCTCAGGCTCAGAATAAAGAAGTAGTAGAAAAGATACTGGCAAAGGCAAAAGAGGCCAAAGGGCTGAGCTTTGCTGAGGCGGCTGTGCTTTTGTATGTGGAGGACCAAGA
>JAGOHU010000111.1 GCA_017995975.1 Negativicutes bacterium | reverse complement strand
TTAATAATTTTTTCACCAAAGTGTTTTCTTCGAATCTCTTTTGACATGAAAAGACCTCCCATCATAACTCTTAGTTTACGATAGGAGGTCTCTTTTTATTTTGTCTCACTTTTGGGGTTCAGTACAGATGCCATAAGCATCAGAAGCTTTTTTGTTTTTAGAGAGCCGATTTTACTGCGTTGAGAGCGTTGTCATAATTTGGTTCAGAAGCCACTTCAGGAACATATTCGATGTAAGTAATTTGATCATTTTTATCAATTACTACAATTCCGCGGCTTAGAAGGCGGAGACCTTCGATTAAGAAGCCATATTTTAACCCAAAATCAGTTTCGCGGTGATCCGAAGTAGTTTTCACTGCATCAATCCCATTTGCTGCACAATAACGTGACAAAGCGAATGGAAGGTCAACACTAATAGAAACAATGACCACATCTCCCATTGAGACAGCTTCTTTGTTAAAGTGGCGAACCTGCATATCACAAACTGGAGTATCAATTGACGGCACCACATTAATAATTTTTACTTTACCCGCAAAATCAGATAATTTTACAGGAGACATATCCTGAGCAACAACTGTAAAATCAGGAGCTTTATCTCCGGCTTTAAGTTTTGGGCCTAATAGGGTAATTGGATTTCCCTTCATAGTAACTTCGTTATTACGTTTTTCCATGTTTTTAGCACATCCTTTCGAAGATTAACTTCTTTTTTATTATATCATTTTCTTATATAATAATAAATACAAATTAATAAGTTCGAAAAAAGTTTTAAAAATATGCTACCATATGAAGAGGATTATTTAAGGGGGGAGAAAATGATGGATGAAAAACTAGAAAACTTTATTGATGATCTTTACGAGCGAAATCCTTTTGTTCACCTTTTAGGAATGAAGTTAGAATTTGGTTGCGAAGAATATTGCCTTTTTTCAATGGATTTAAAGCGAGAACTCCACGGAAATGCTCACAACCAAGCTCATGGTGGAGCGACGTTTTCATTAGCAGATACTGCAATGGGAGCAAGTTGTGCTTTTTTGAATAAAAAAGTTGTAACTCAAAATATGCAAATTTCTTATTTTTCTACAGCTCAATTAGGGAGTACCATATTTGCACGAACTAAATTATTACATAATGGTCGCCGCACAGTGGGACTGGAAGTAGAAATTAAAGACAACATGGAAAGACTAATCGCCAAAGCATCTGGTAGCTTTTTTGTGATTGGACACTGGGTAGAAGATGGTTGGTAATCTTGACAGATATTCAAACATTTGGTATCCTTAATCTTGTGCTTTGGGGCTATAGCTCAGTTGGTTAGAGTGCTTCGTTGACATCGAAGAGGTCGGCAGTTCGAATCTGTTTAGCCCCACCATTGAAAGATCAATAACCGTAGGGACTTTGAGTCCTTACGGTTATTTTAATATGATCATAAATAAATTTTTTCCGTTATTTTTCCGTTATTTGTTTAAGTTCTGACCAATTGTATCGTTCAATGCAATTGGGATTAATTGATAAATATTATTTTTCCTTAAATGATTGCGGAGTGTTTGGTCTTGATTGGAAGTCAGACAAATTTTATACTTGTCACCTACTTTATTTATTTTTATAAAAAATGTAATCGGATTTTTTTGTTTGCTTCGAATAAGTTATTTAGTAGAAATAGTTATTATTTGTATTAATAAGAATGTTCTTGATAAGGTGAGGCAGATATAGTATTATTAATTTTATTAATAAACATTGATTTAGAATGGAAGGTGGAGAAAATATGAAAGGTAGTTATAGATCATGGATTATTTTTGGAATGATTGGTGCTTTTATTTTCTTGATGGGAGGGTGTGGCTCGGAAGATAAAAAAACGGGAACAGGAAATGAGAAAACTCTTAATTTTGTCACAGTTTATCCTGCTAATACAACCGATCCTCATCGAGTACATACTGCTTTTATTTTAAATTCGGGAACAATGGAGACTTTGGTTGGATTGAATCCTAAAACACTTGAGGTTTTTCCTTGGTTGGCAGAAAACTGGAAAACTTCTGATACTCAGAACTGGGAGTTTAATATCCGCAAAGGGGTTAAATTTCATAATGGTAAAGAAGTGACGGCAGAAGCAGTCAAAGCAAGTCTCGAACGTTCTATCGCTGTAAATCCGGGAGTTAGAGCAGCTCTCAAGATTGCTTCGATTGAAGTTGTTGATTCCCATACTCTAAAAATAAAAACCGAAAATCCTTATCCATCTTTAATTTCTGGGCTGGTGCATTTCAGTTCAGTGATTATTGATGTTAATGCTCCAGAAGATAAGCCGCCGATTGGAACAGGCGCTTTTATGTTTGAAAAGTTCGATCCTTCGACAGGAGCTATTTTAGTAAAAAATCTAAATTACTGGGATGGAATGGCGAAATTGGATCGGGTTTATATGACTGCAAATCAAGATGCAAATGCTCGTCTGCTTGCTTTGCAATCGGGCGATGCTGATATTATTTATCGCCCTGCGCTGGAGTCTTTGGGCTCTTTGCGAAAAGATTCGAAGTGGGTAGTTGAAAGTGTTCCCGGCACACGAGTTTATCATCTGATATATAATTATTCAGGGGAAAATAAAGATATTTGGAATAATGAAGAATTCAGAAAAGGGATCGATGCACTGGTTGATAGGGAGGGGATTATCAAGACTGTAATGGCAAATGAAGCAAAGATCGCTTTTAATCCGTTCCCGGGTAATTATCCGTTCTCTCCGACTCCTAAAAGTCATGAATTTGGTATAGAAGCAGCTTTGAAGCATTTCGAAGCTGCTGGGCTAACTGTGAAAGATGGAAAAGTACTTAGAAATGGTCAGCCGATTAAATTGCGAATGGCAACTTATATTGCAAGGCCGGAATTACCGCAGATCGCCCAAATTGTTCAAGATTCGGCCAAACAGGTCGGAATTGAGATGGAGATTTATGTTGCAGAAAATATTGATGAATTTTTGCCGACTGGCAAATTTGACTTAGTGACATATTCACTTTTGACCATTTCACGGGGTGATGGTGCTTTCTTTTTAAATAGTGCTTTTGCTCCTAAAGCTGCTCAGAATCACGGACGATTGGATGTACCACAACTGAATGAGCTTTTAAACGAGTATAATCATACGGCGGATATTACAAAACGAAATGGGCTGGCAAAGCAATTTGCGACAATACTAGAAGATCAGGCTTATAATTCGTATATTACAGTTCCTTACGAGACTGTGGCTTACCGGCAGGGTGTGAAAGGTTGGGTGACACCAGGTAATGAATTCGAGTTCCAAATGGTTACCAAAGACTTGGATGTTGTTTCGAAATAATCGATGGATGCGGAGAGCTATAGAAGGTTTAATCTTTTTATGGATTATTTCTTTGATTAGCTTTGCTGTAGTCAAAATTGCTCCGGGGGACATCGCAATGTCTTTATTAAAAATTGATACGGTTGCGGTAACCACCGATGAAATTGAAACATTGCGCCATGAGATGGGACTTAACGCCCCTCTATATCGGCAATACTTTACATATATGGGGAATCTTTTTCGGTTAGATTTAGGTGAATCGTTAATGACTGGTCGTTCGGTGGTGTCAGAGCTTTCCAAATCGTTTCCTGCTACGTTGGCTTTGGCGGGGAGTGCTCTGCTTTTGACAACCCTATTTACTTTTACTTTTGGTATTTTAAGTGCTTGCTATGCAAATAGCTGGATTGATCGATCTTGTACCGCTTTTTGTCTGGTAGGAGCATCACTACCGACATTTTGGCTGGGTTTAGTGTTGCTAGATATATTTGCAGTCCGACTGAAAATATTACCTTCAATGGGATTGAATAGTTGGAAGGGATTGATTCTTCCTGCTATTTCCCTTGCTATCTCAATCGCTCCACCTTATATCAAGATTTTTCGAAATAGTTTGATTGAAACCAATCATCAGGAGTTTATTCGTGCTGCTCGCTCAAGGGGTCTGAAAGCAAAGGTGATATTTTTTCGTCATGTTTTTCGGGGCAGTTTGATTCCTGTTGTCACTATTTTGGGTGTCAGTTTGGGAAGTCTTTTAGGCGGGACTGTGATTGTCGAAATTATTTTTGGGATTCCAGGGGTCGGCAAGTTGGCGGTAGAGGCAATCACTCGCCGAGATTATGCGATTATTCAAGGGTTTATTTTATTCGTGGGGCTTGTTATTTTTGCAGTTAATTTGTTGGTGGATTTGTCCTATCGTTATTTAGACCCGGCCCTCTCTCTAAAGGAGGCTGAGCGCAAATGAATCTAAAATCTTCTTTAGGAATATGGTTGGCGGGATTTTTCTTTTTTATTATTTTGATCGGACCTTGGCTTGCACTAATGGACCCAAACTATGTTGATCTTTCGAATCGTTTGCAGTCACCAGGGATCGAACATTGGTTTGGAACAGATCAGCTCGGCAGAGACGTGTTCTCGCGAATTTTAAATGGCGGACAAACTACGGTTGGGATTAGTATGCTTGCATTATTTTTATCGATTTTGATCGGCGTTCCTTTTGGTCTCTTCTCGGGTTACTGGGGAGGGCGAACCGATTGGGCTTTGATGCGAATCGTGGATAGCTTTATGGCACTGCCCGACTATGTGGTGGCGATTATTATCAGTGGTCTTTTAGGACCAGGCTTTTTTAATCTTTTGCTAGCGATTGTTATTGTCAAATGGGTGGTTTATACTCGTTTGGCTCGGAGTATTGTCTTTCAAGAAAAATCCAAAGATTATTTGATGGTATCCAAGGTGAGTGGTGCAAGTACTTGGCAGATTCTGACTCGCCATTTGATTCCTCATGTCCTTGGACCGATCTTGGCTTTGGCGACTCTTGATATTGGTAAGGTGATTTTGCTAGTGGCTTCTCTGTCGTTTATTGGTTTGGGTGTCCGTCCGCCATCGTCTGAGTGGGGAGCAATGCTGAATGAAGGTAAGGCCTATTTTATGCAGGCTGAATATTTAATGATTATTCCGGGAGTTGCTATTTTTTTAGTTGTTCTCGTTGCAAATTGGCTTGGGAATCAATTGGTGGCGAAGTATGATCTGAGCCAGACTAGAGAGGAGACTAATGATGAAGCTTCTCAATGTTAAAAATTTACGAGTGAGTTGCGCAGGTCAACATCCGCTGGTCAAAGGGATTGATTTTTCTATTAAGCAAGGGGAATGGCTTGCTTTGATTGGTGAAAGTGGTAGTGGCAAAAGTATCAGTGCATTTTCGGTTGGTGGGCTGTTATCTAAAGGATTGAGTCGACAGGCTGATGAGATGAATTTTTTGGGTACTGAATTGATGGACTTATCGGAAGAGGAATTTCGAAAACTGCGAGGGAAAGAAATTTCTTATGTTTTTCAGGACTATCAGGGAGCTTTCACACCTTACTACATTTTAGGCAGGCAGATGGACGAAGTGATGGTTGCTCATACAAATTGGGAATTTAAAGAGCGCAAGGAGAGAGCAGTCGCCAGCCTCAATGATGTTGGATTAGCTGGGGAAAGTATATATGAAAGATATCCATTTCAAGTAAGTGGTGGTCAGCTTCAACGAGCTGCTCTGGCACTGGCTATGCTGCTGAAACCTAAGCTGTTAATTGCGGACGAACCGACGACGGCTCTAGATGCAATGAGTGCAGCTTTGGTTCTTCAACTAATTTCAAAATTACAGGAAGAGACAAATTGCTCTATTCTGTTTATTACCCATGATCTTCGTTGTGTAAAACGCTACGCTGACCGAATTGCGATCATGAAATCTGGAGAAATCATTGAAACCGGGAGAAAGAAAGATGTGCTGATGAACCCGAGGGAATTATACACTCGAAATTTACTTGCATCGATTCCTCCGCTACGCAATGTGCCAAGGCGTTTACCTATTCTAGGTGATGTGGATGACCTTGCCCTGGAAGGAGGGCCGTGTTGCGATGAAATATGAGGAGAGAAAAATTCTTCAAGTAAAAGAAGTTGATAAAATCTATGCTGGCGGTAATCATG
>JAGOHU010000110.1 GCA_017995975.1 Negativicutes bacterium | reverse complement strand
TTACGAATCGCTTTCTCAAGCTCTCAATAAATTAAGTAATTAATAATTGTTTTTGTGAATGACTCACATCTCTGTGACTCATTCGCACGTCTAGCTTCTTCATCCAGTTTTCAAGGTACTGTGTTTGCCGCTCTCATTTGGCGACTTGATAATCATACCATCCTGAGTTTTCTTTGTCAATACTTTCTTTCAAGTTTTTTCATTTTCTTTTTTGAAAGCATTTTTAAAGTGTTGCTTGGGATGAGTACAGTTAGTATATCATCCCAATTGAAAAAGATCAACACCTATTATTTTAAAAGTTTGCTTTTTTGCGAGCACTTCCGTTCAAATGCTTGCATTTGCTGCCTTGGCTGGTTCCACGATCAGTCATCATTCCAATGATATCATCCCTTATCTTCCACCACCCAGTATCCCAATTTGCAGTTAATGTGTGTTCGGCTGGTGCTCTCCCGATGATCCGTTGTACCACCATATCAGGTCTAATGTGTTCTAAAAACAGAATAACTCGTTCCATATATTCTATGCTTGAGCCGAGCTTTATCTCACCGTTTAAATATTCTTCTGCCATTTTTGTTCCTTTTACAATATACAAAGCATGAAGTTTTACCTGGGTTACTGGTGGAAATGCTGCAAGAAATTTTGCAGTTTCTACAATATCAATTCGCTCATCTCCAGGTAAATTCAAAATTACATGAGCACAGATATCAATCTTGGCCTGCCCCAATTTCCAAACTGCATCAACAAATTCCGAAATTCCATGACCTCTATTTATCTTTTCCAGGGTTCGATAGTTAATTGTCTGAAGTCCCAATTCGACAGTCACAGTTACTTTATGTTTTTTTTGAAAGTTCGCCAGCACCTCAATGATTTCATCGTCAATACAATCAGGCCGGGTTGAAAGAGCAATCTCGACCACCCCATCAAAAAGTGCTTCCTCTAGATAACGGGCTAAATCTTGGGCCTGTAAAAAAGTATTACTAAAATTTTGAAAATAAGGAATAAACTTCTTAGCCTTATACTTCTTCTGAATATGCTCTTTATGAGCCAACAACTGACTCTTCAATTCTTCATTGGCTAATTTATTTTCATAGCCCGCTCCAATGTCACCACAAAAAGTACATCCACCTCTGCCAATCGTCCCATCACGATTTGGACATGTCACAGGCAAGCTTGCTGGAATTTTATATACTTTTTCCCCATATACCTCTTTTAAATGCTGCGAGTAAGCATAATAAGGAAGACCTCCGTACACTATTCGCCAATCTTTATCCTTTGCCACTTAAATGACTCCTCCAATTGAATTAAAATTGTTTCCTCTTCCTGAAACTCTTCTTCTTTCACTCCTTCTAATAGAGAGGGCGAAATTTTTTCTACAATATATAGGCGCTGAATATCACGCCAACTTTTAAATTGATAACCTGGTAAATAATCATTCATAAAAAGATCATTCTGCCAAAAGCTAGCTCTCGAAATATCCGTCCATCCTAAAAATTCAGGTTTCCACCGCCCTTTTTCCATAGTAATCACATCCCACTTCAAACAGCCGATGATTTCTTTTGACCAGAATCCCCACTTTAGAGGAATCAATTCAAAAATCCGCTCCACCCACCAACGCCCATTACGCCCACTCATCAAATAGCTCGAATCATCAAGCACACACGAGAGCTCCTTGAAAAAACGAAATACATTTCCTTCATATATATAGTCAGAAATAAAACGGATCGTTTTTTGGAGTCGACCACTATTCCATGTCTCCTCCAGGCAGTGTTCGATTAGCTTAAGTCGATGAAATTCTTGCCCCGACAACCATGGATTCGACACTACTTCATAGGGAGCTTTCTCATCATAATGATATTTGTAGACTTCGGACTGGTTACGTATCTTCGAGCCTTGAAGCATCTTCAGAAATCCCAGTTGCAATTGATCTGGTTCTAAAGCAAATACCTCATTAAAAGACTTCTCAAAAATCTCCATACTCTCAAAAGGTAGTCCAGCAATCAAATCCAAATGCAGATGGATACTAGTTTTCTCTTTTATTGTTTTGATAATTTCTGCTTCTTTCTGAAAAGCGTGATGCCGCCCAACTGCTTGCAGAGTCTTTTCATTGGTAGACTGAATTCCTATCTCAAGTTGCACTCGTCCTTCCGGCAAAGCGGCCAACCGTTCAATCGTTTCTTCTTTTAAAATTGCTGCATCCATTTCAAAATGAAAATTCAAAGGTTTGTCAATTCCTACTAAAAAATCGATGATTTCATTAAAATGCTTCGGATCCGCATTGAAAGTACGATCCACAAACTTCACTTGACGAATATCCTTTGCAATCAACATCTCCAATTCTTTTGTCACCAATTCAGTATTTCGGTTGCGCACCATTCCATCCAAGCCCGACAAACAATAAGAACAAGAGAAAGGACAGCCACGGGAAGATTCATAATAAAGAATTCGATTTTTCAGTTCCGCCTCATTACTCTTTGCATAAGCAAAATTCAATTGATTCAAATCTTCGATTTCTTGATACTCCCAATGACTAGTTTTTTTCTCTCCCCTTTGAGCCACTCCCCGAACCGGAGCATAAGATTTTTTATCCAACGTTTCCATTAATTGCCAAAAACTAATTTCGCCTTCTCCCAATACTACTGAATCTACCCAGTCATTTTCCTCTAAAATTTCCTTCGGAGTATAACTAACCTCAGGGCCTCCTAGTACAATATATATCCCTGGAAATTCTCGTTTGATCATTTTTCCCAACCGAAAAATAAGTTCGCGATTCCAAATGTAAAGACCAAAGCCTATCACATCTGGATTTTGAGAAATAATATCCCCAAAGATATCTCGTATCTCTTGATTAATTGTATATTCTTTCAAATCAATCTCTAGGTTAGTTTTATCAGGCCCATTCGAACGAATCGAATGCAAAGCTAAACTTACATGGAAAAAACGGGCATTTGCTGTACAAAGCAACACTTTCATTTTATTACACCTCTCATCTATTTTAACATACCTTTCAAAAAACAAAGGGAAAATCTTACAACTGACGAATTTATCTAGTATGTAAATCAAATATTGGGAGGCTCTTATGGCAACTTGTGAACTAAAAATAAAAATTGCCCAGCTTTATATAAAAGCCGGACAACTCAAATCAAATGCTGAAAAAATGCTTCATGTTATTTCAGAAGCCAAAAATGAAAATTATGACCTTGTTGTTTTTCCCGCCACTGCCCTTACTGGATTAAAAGTCGAAAAACAACTTTTTCGAGAAGAATTTTGGGAAGAAGCCGAATTATGGCGAAATAAGCTCATCGAATCTTCGAACGACATAACTATCATATGGGGTGATTTACTCGTCAAAAAAGGTCGTTTATGTGAGTCGTTTTTTGCGGCTCAAAATAAAAAGTTAATTTCTAACTACCCAAGTAACCAAATTTCATTATGCACCTCTTCAGAAATAACTGTAGAAATTTTACTGCCTACTAATAAGCCGACTCAGTCCAAATCAACATTAGTTCTACGCCTTGCCCGAGATTGTTATCAAAAAGATGCTCTTCCGACATATGTAGAAGATAGTAAACTAATCACTTCTGATTATGGTTATATCAATTCAGTTGGTATCAATGACCATGGGTCCTTCATGGAAATTCTTCAAGGGGGAAGTGGATGGAAAAAGCAAGCTGATAAATTTGTCCAACTTCTTCCATATTTTGAACATGCGACACTCTCATTTACTTCATCTAAACTTCCCGAACCCAAAGCAACACTTCCAAAAACAGCAATGCTTTTTCAAGCTCTTTGCCATGGAGGCAACTACTGCCTTGACCACCTCGGACTCTCCAAAGTGTTGATTGGTTTATCCGGTGGTATTGATTCGGCTTTAAGTGCCTGTATCTATTCCCAAATCCTGCCACCAGAAAATTTGCTCTTGGTTAATATGCCAAGTCGATTTAACTCGGATATTACTAAATCAATTGCAGCTCATATGGCAAGAAATTTAAATTGTTGGTACGGAGTTGTGTCCATTGAGGAAATTATAGAAACAACTCTAACCAGCTATCACACAACAACCTTCAATCGAAATAACGAAAAACTCAATTTACCTCTTTCTACCCTAACAATCGAAAACCTTCAAGCTCGCACTCGAACCAGCCAAATTCTTTCCACCCTATCTTCAAGTTTTGGCGGAGTTATTGCCTGCAATAGCAACAAAAGCGAAACGATTGTCGGTTATGGTACTCTATATGGAGATAGCGCTGGTTTTCTTAGCTTAATCGGCGACCTCTGGAAAATTGAAATTTACGAGCTTTTAGAATATCTAAAAGAACAATCAGAATTTAAGGATGTAATTCCGGAAGAACTTTTCACCACTCCACCTAGTGCAGAGCTATCAGAGAACCATGATGTGACCAAAGGGCTTGGTGATCCACTTCATTATCCCTACCACGACAAGCTTTTCCAGGCTTTCTCCGAAAGGATTCCCAATGTCACTCCCTTGGTTGCCTTAAAGTGGTATCATGATGGAGTGTTGGAAGAAAAATTAGAATTACCCAAAGGAAAAGTAGCCGAACTTTTCAAATCTCCTACCGAATTTATTCAGGATTTGGAATATTGGTGGCGACAATATAATGGGCTTTCTTGTGCAAAGCGAGTACAATCAGCTCCCTCTCTCTCCTTATCTTCCCGTAGTTTTGGAAAAATTAAAGAAAATCAAATTCCTTGGATTCCCACTCAAGCTTACGAAAAACTTAAAAACGAAATTTTACATAGAGGTGAATAAAAAATGATCTACGACAATGCTCCCGGTCCTGTATTTAGACCTCCAAGTGAGGCTTATAGTTTTATTTTGCGAATTACCTTAGGCTGTAGTCACAATCAATGTTCTTTTTGCAGTATGTACAAAGGGACCGTTTTTACCAAACGTGATTTAAGCGACATCTTCGCTTTGATTGATAATGCTGCCAAATATGATCCGACCATTCGCCGTGTCTTCCTTGCCGATGGTAATGCCCTCTGCTTACCTACTGACGAACTAGTACTAATCCTCAAAAAGCTCCACGAAGTTTTTCCAAAGCTTCAACGAGTCACCAGCTATTCGGCGCCTCAAGACTTGTTGGGGAAATCCGTGGAAGAACTCAAGCTTTTAAAAGAAAATGGTCTTCAAATGGTTTACCTTGGATTAGAGACTGGCAGCGATCTCCTGCTTAAAGAAGTACGTAAAGGAGCTACTGCTGAAGATATGCTAGAAGGAGCACGCCGAATCAAAGAAGCAGGTGTAAAACTCTCTGTGATGGTCATTCTTGGGTTAGGGGGTATCGATCAAACTCAAGAACATGCAACCGAAACAGCTAAAGTGGTCTCTCTAATAAAGCCAACCTATCTGAGCGCCCTTTCACTCATGCTTCATCCAGGCACAGAACTACGCAAGAAAGCTGAATCTGGCCTCTTCACTCCTCTCTCTCCCTATCAAATGATGAGCGAACTCGCCGAGATGCTGGAAAAGGTCAAAACCGATACTCCTATCATCTTTCGAGCCTCTCATCCATCGAACTTCGCAACCTTTGCTGGCACCATCCCAAAAGATCAAAAGCGACTCATTCAAGAAGCCAAAGAAGCAATGAAATCATTAGAACAACATCAATCTCCCGAATTTAATGATCACGGAAGATTTTAGACAAAAAACCACCAAACATCATGCATTGCATAAGTGGTCTGCACCCTAAAAGCGGGACAATAAAATAAAACCCTA
Organism: Negativicutes bacterium; assembly: GCA_017995975.1. Taxonomy (GTDB): domain Bacteria; phylum Bacillota; class Negativicutes; order JAGOZY01; family JAGOZY01; genus JAGOHU01. The sequence continues at coordinate 261 of JAGOHU010000110.1, read as the reverse complement.
TCGTAAATTTAAAATTAAGCGGATAAATTTCGTCTTTCGAGCAGAGTTTGTCCGCTTTTTAATTGAAGTCTCTGAGTATTGTAAAATCGAATATACTCATCTACCATTCGCCTTGCCATTTTAAAACTCCTTGCTTTTGAACGATAAATAGATTCTGTTTTAAGTATACTGAAAAATCCTTCAATTACACTATTATCGTAGCAATTTCCTTTTCTTGACATAGAAAGAGTAATTCCATATGATTTACTCAAACCTTTGTAT
>JAGOHU010000109.1 GCA_017995975.1 Negativicutes bacterium | reverse complement strand
ACACAAGCACCAAGACTAAACTGATAATACGCATCCAACGAGCCACCGAAAAGATTTGTTCAATAATGGCTTGTCCAAATTGAGTCTCATCCACTCCCGGTGCCTTTAAAGTGGCTTGGACTACCCCATCTACTTGACTCGGCTCAGCCACTCGGATTTGAAAAGATGCAGGCAAGGGATTCTGACCTCCCAGAGATTCTAGCAAATCCTGCCGATCCCCCAGACGAGCTCGAAAGCGTTCTAGAGCTTGTTCCTTATTCATATAAGACAGCTCCTGAACTCCTGGAAGTCCTTTAACCATGGTTTCCAATGCTTTTTGTTGTTCCACCGTGATCTCATCTTGAAGATACACAGAAATCTCAACAGTCGACTCCACTTGGCTTGCCATATGATTTAAATTCAATCCCATCAAAATGAACATTCCAAGCATGGTCAAAGATAATGCCATCGTTCCAACCGAAGCAAAAGTCATAAAAGCATTTCGCCACAACGAGCGGAAAGCTTCTCGAAGAAAATACTCAATACTGCTAAATGAGGTCATTGCCGTAACTCCCCTTTACTTCATCTCGGATAATCCGGCCCTTATCAATCTCAATCACTCGTTTTCTCATCTCATCTACCACCGGGCGATCATGAGTTACCATCAAAATTGTCGTCCCGGTCTCATTAATTTTTTCAAAAAGCTGCATGATCTCTCTCGAAGTATCCGGGTCTAGATTTCCAGTAGGTTCATCGGCGATCACCACTAAAGGTTTATTTACAATCGCTCGAGCAATTGCCACCCTCTGTTGCTCCCCACCAGAAAGTTGAGAGGGGTAGCTTCGGCCTTTCGATCGAATTCCGACCAGATCAAGCACCTGATTTACCCGCACCAAAACCTCTCGCCGTGGAGCTCCAATAACCTCCATTGCGAAAGCAACATTTTCATATACAGTTTTGTTGGGTAGTAAGCGGAAATCCTGAAAAATTACTCCCAAAGAACGACGATAAAAAGGGACTTCCTCAGGTTTCAAAGAATTAAGCTCTTTTCCCGCCACCAGCAAAGTTCCTGAGCTCGGCAATTCTTCACAAAGCAACAATTTCATCAAAGTCGATTTACCAGCACCACTGGAACCAACAATAAAAACAAACTCTCCCGAATTAATATATAAATCCATCTCAACCATAGCGGCTGTGCCACTTGGATAAATTTTACACGTTTGACATAGCTGTATCATGGGACCTCCTTTAATTTTACATCTTCCAAAGAAGATTTATTCTATTGGATCATGACAGCCCGATTCTCTCAAAACAAACCATGCACCTATTCTAGCATAAAACCATTCTTTTGGCTTCTTTTACTGACTAACTCAGTAAACTAGCCATCAGTTTAGCGTTTTTCTCCGAAGCAAAATGTAATTCTTCTCTGCGTTTTACCCCGCAAGTTGGAGCTTCTTCCAACTTCGCCCAAATCGCCCGGGCCAATTCATCACTACGAAGATTTTCTAAAGAGGCGATCGAAGTCTCTCCGATCAACTCTAAAAAACTATTAATTTTAGGATCATAAGAAAGTCCAATGCAAGGAGTGGCCGATAAAAAAGCAAAAATCAAACCATGAAGTCGTACTCCCACCAATAAATCCAACTGAGCAATCACTGATAAGTGTTCCCTTACCCGATATTCCCCTTCTAAAAACAAAGCTTGATGACTCATCTTCTCCTGAACTTTCCGAGCAACCTGACCATCTTCAGGCCACTGCATCGGCAGAAATACAAGTTGTACCTCTTCATCAGCCAGCAGCAAATCAGCAGTCTTAGCAATTTCATCCAAATACTCGGGTACCAAAGGCCAATCTCGAATAGCAAAGCCAATGAGTTTTTTGCCTTTTACATAACCAATCTTCTCAAGCAAAGCTTCTCCATACTCGCCCGACTCAGGCTTTAAAGACAACACCGGATCCGCAGTGACATGGATCGGTGGTTTAGTCACTCCCAGCTCGATCAACTCACTCCGAGACTTCTCATCTCGAACCGTAATCAAATCCACCTGATTGACCACACAGCACAAAGCCTTTCGAGCTGTTGGACGAACCACCGGGCCAATTCCCTGAGCAAAAAGCATGGTCGGTACCTTCAACCACTGGGCCAACTTGATAATACTCAAATAATAAAAAATACTTCGACGACTTGTCACATCCTGTAGCAGGCTCCCTCCGCCAGAAAGCAACAAATCTGCTTTTCGCAAGGCCCCAATCATACCGATATAGTCAAAACGGTGAACCGCCTTCACCTGATATTTTTTTTCAGTATCTTCTGGACGTCCTGAAATCACAGTCACCGAGCTACCGGGCCGTTCTCTTTCGATGGCCTCCAAAATAGAGAGGAGCATCGCTTCATCGCCTGCATTACCAAAACCATAATATCCGGAAAGAACAATCTCACTCATATTTACCTCCAAAACGCTTCCAGCCTAAATAGAGGCAATAAATCCCCCCGATTCCAAGCCCACCCAGAATGGCTCCAGGCCAAATACCATCAAAGCCTCGCACAACCGACAAAAAGAGAGGAGATCGCACATGAGCAAAAGTCTCTACCATCGAAGCCAAGCCAATACTCCCTACAATGGTCATCCCAAAATTAATCCACCGGGGAGCTCGGACCATCCATAAAAAGGTTGCCATCACCAAGGCCGGATGACCAATAAATAATTCCTTACTACGAGGACGAGTGAAGAAAACATTCTCTAAAAACGAGCGTAATCGAATCTCCCAGCCCGGAACCGAAAAACCATCCGAATGACCCGACCGACCGAGCAAAATGTATACCCCGATCAAGCCAATAAACCCGACTGCCAAAAATTGAATTGTAGCTGGAGTTTTTAAAATTCGTTTTATCTCTCCAAAAAAATCACCATCTTTGCCATCAGTAATTGAAAAGCGGGCTAAGTAAACCAGCACCGCTAAAAATAAAGGAACCACAAAAGTAGCCTTAACTCCTCGAAATAAATCCATCTCCAAAAAGAAGCGTATATCGGAAAGCAAGCCAGCCATCAACGAAGCTCCCATGAAAGAAACCAAACCAGCCACAAAAAGTAGCCCTACACTATAAAGGAATATTTTTCCCATCCCATAAGAAGACCCCTTCAATCGATACCGCCAAACATCCAAGACCCCAGCCAAACCAAGGGTAGGAAAAATACAAGCGGCTCCCAAAGCACCCAATTGGCGAACCAAAGTCATATCTTTGAAAGCCAAAGGGACAGCCAAAACGAGAGTACCTAAAAACCAAAGCCCTAGCTGAAATTTTCCATTAAAAGGGTGTACCATTGTTAAAAGAAGCACTCCACTGGCAATGACCCCACTCATCATTAGAGCCAAAGCCCAATTCGGAGCATGGTAAGGAGTCATGATCTGAGCTTTTCCTAAAGAAAAACCTTCCTTCTCAATACCTTTGACAATCCCACCAATATAATTCAAATGGGTCTCCGTCAAAGTAGAAGCTCCTTGCAATTTTTCAAATTTGCGAACCATAGCCACTTTAATATTTCGTTCCTTAATCGCCAAAGGCCAACGGTCTTGAGCCACCGGCAAAGTCAGCTGCTTCAACTCTTCTTTATAAATGGTATAAACCCGATCTACCTGATAATCCATCGAGCCTGCTAAAGGAAGAAGTCCATTCTGGGCAATAAATTGAAGCTGAGTCGCACTTTCGACCAACCCTAGCCGAATTTCTTTTGACTTCATCCACTGACCAAACTGATCCATATAAATTTGGTCATCCAAGGCCCGATCATGACGAAAACCGATCATCTCAGTCCCCCCAGGGATCAAGACTGTTAAATTAGTACGATTCTCTAGCTTTTTCTGCAAAAAAGAAAGATACGTTTCGTCGGCTCGAATCCCATTCACCGGACGAACTCCCAGAAGTAGCCCAGCCTTTTCAGCTCGGTTCAAATCTTCCGAAAATAAACCTACCGGAAATTCCATAATTTTTTCAGGCATCCACAAAGAAATTCCCACAACCGGCCTACCACCCACTTGGAAAGCCACTACCCGATCTTTTCCAAGCCGATGAGAAATATTCTCCTCTAGCTCCTTCGCCATCTCAGGCTTAGCAACTGCTAAGTAAAACCACTCCGGCTTCACCTGGCCCGATCGAATCGCTTGAACCCAACCTGAGTCAGAAATCAAACCAGCTTTTTCATCTGCAATCAGCTCTCCACCCCGATGTAGACTCGCCCAACCCCGGCGGATCACTCGTTCCAGACTTGCTTCTTCGATCACCAAAGTAGTGGCTCCGACTTTCTTAAATTGAAGGAGTAAGTCTTCCACATTACCCCCATCTTGATAAGCCAAGTCTTCCAAGTCGTGAAATTCCAAAGCCAGCTCCACTTGTTTCGCTTTTTGCTCTACTTGATATCGCTCTACTCCAACCAACAGAGAAGCAAAAAAACCGATTCCTATCAGAATTAATAGCCATTTATTATACTGCTTGTTCAGCAAATTTTCCCGCTCCTTTATCCCAACCTCGGTCTATTTTTTCTTTTCCTGTACCTGTTGACGTAGATAAGCTTCAATAAAGCCCTCCAGCTCCCCATCCATCACAGCTTGAATATTCCCAGTTTCAAAATTCGTTCGATGATCTTTCGCAAGATTATAAGGATGGAAAACATAAGATCGAATCTGACTTCCCCACTCGATCGCCTGATAATCCCCAGCAATCTCTGCTTTCTTCTCTTCCATCTTTCGACGTTCCAACTCAAATAACCGAGATCGAAGCATACTCATCGCATTCGCTCGGTTCTGAATTTGAGACCTTTCGGTTTGGCATGCCGCCACCACACCAGTTGGGATATGGGTAATCCGAACCGCCGAATCAGTCTTATTAATATGTTGTCCCCCGGCACCACTTGCCCGGTACGTATCCACCCGCAAATCAGCAGGATTAATATCTACTGCAATGGCATCATCAATTTCTGGCATCACATCCAAGGCCGCAAAAGAAGTATGACGACGAGCATTTGAGTCAAAAGGCGAGATTCGCACCAGTCGATGGACCCCTTTTTCCGCCTTTAAATAGCCATAGGCATTTTTACCACTGACCCGGAAAGTCACACTCTTAATTCCCGCTTCATCCCCATCGAGCATATCAAGAATCTCTACTTTGAAATTCCGTTTTTCCCCATAGCGAACATACATCCGGAGCAGCATTTGAGCCCAATCTTGAGCTTCTGTACCACCTGCCCCCGCATGGAGAGTCAAAAGTGCATTCTTATTATCAAACTCCTCCCCCAAAAGGGTTTGTAGTTCGTGTTTTTCAAGTTCTGCTCGAATCAACTTTAATTCTTGATGCACCTCATCGCCTACCGAATCATCCTGCTCGGAGATTCCCAATTCCCAAAGGGTCAGCGCATCTTGATACTGATTCGACAAATTCAAATAGGACTCTTGGGTATCTTTGATTCCTGCCAAATCTTGGGTGATCTTTTGTGCTTTACTCGCATCATCCCAAAAGTCTGGAGCACTCATTTCATGCTCCAGACGGGCAATATCATCCTCTATCTGAGGGATGTCAAAGAGATCCCCTCATTTCCACTATCTTCACACCTAATTGATCCAACTCACTTTTTAAGTTCTCTAAAAGCATACTCCACACCCTTTAAATTTATTCCTGACCACAGCACTTTTTATATTTTTTACCACTCCCACAAGGACACTCATCATTGCGCCCAGGGCCATCTTCTTTTTCAATTGGCTTCTCCACCCGAGGTTGATCTGCCAAAGGCACAGTACCTTCTCCATTTGGAGAAATATTTTCTGTAGCCCCCTCCAAATGATCCTCCGGCTCAGCCGCAATCTCAACTCGGTAAATATAACGGATAATATCTTCCTGCATAGCCTGCATCAGCTCTTGGAACATATCATAACTTTCCAATTTATACTCTTGGAGCGGATTCTTCTGTCCATAAGCTCTCAGGTTAATACCTTGACGCAAAATTTCCATCGCATCCAAATGATCGATCCACTTCGAATCTTGAACTCGAAGCATCACAATTCGCTCCAACTCACGCATCATCAAAGACGTCACTTCTTGCTCTCGTTCTTGATAATAGCTATGAGCGGTTTC
>JAGOHU010000108.1 GCA_017995975.1 Negativicutes bacterium | reverse complement strand
TAAAACGAAGCCCATCTCCCTTGGTAGCATCTGTATCGATAAACCAATTACCATCTTCATCATTGGCAAAATAGACCCAATTTTCGGCGAAACCTGTTCCAAATGATAGTGCAAATACCAAAATCAGGCCCAGTACTATTTTTCTCATTTTAATCCTCTTTTCTTTAACATCTGTTTGAAATCTTTTTTTAAAACAATACAGACTAACGATTTTAATCCCAATGCTTTATTTAGAATTCTACTTTACATCTCTTATACCATCTATCAACAGTCGCTTCTACTGCATCAATGGCGGCACTTTCACTTGTATAACCGAGAACCCCTAACAGACCACCTAAAGACTGACTCCGATCATTGGTAATCCGGATCATTTTTATTTATAACAAGATCTCCGCATTTCAGCTCCCGAGCGGAGACGAAAGAAGTTTCTCATTGGCAAACTTCTATAATCAACCGATCACTACTTGTTTTTCATAAATCTTCCTTCTTTTTCAAAGCCAAATTCTTATGCCAGAGCAAATTTCACGAATTAGCTCAAAAACGGCCCAATTTTCGCTTTTCACGTCCTTTGTACACTAAGTGTCGAAAAACATTTTTACCAATCCTTTTTCAAGGCTTTTTTTGTATCCAAATTTACTATATATCGGTAAAATAAAAAACTCATTGATTGGATAGAGTCATATCGTTTTTTTAGGATAGTCATTCGAGAAAAAGGAGGTGAATCAAAAGAGAAAAATGCGAATTCTTTTTTGAGAACCTAAACCTTTCCATCCGAGGTCATTTTACTCCTCTAGTGCTTTGCGATCTTTTGCACCCTATGCAAAGGTTTATCTCTTTATTCTCAATCAGTTTGAGATGATCAATTTAGTACTTACCATTCACGCCATTCTTCGGTGATATCTTCACCGCTTTCGCTCTGCCAGCCAGCTAGGATTGCGGCTTCTTCGATATAATCACATAAGTTTTCACGTTCCATTGTTTCGATCAGCCCATTGTCACACTCGGCGTTTAATTCATTTAGCCTTTCCACAACGGTTTGAACTGGACTCAATATTTGGTCATTGCTTGGTTGTTTGCCAAGTAAAATAAGTTGATCGATATAGGTATCTAATATCTGGCTACAACTTTCCACGTGGTTGATCGTATAGCCCGGGTTCTCACTGAAATTTTCTGATGCCGGGTCAACCAAATCGGCCATACTCCACAGAACCTCTTTTTTTCGGTCCATTTCTTTCATTTCTTTCAGTACCATGGTCTTTCCTCCTTTGGATTTAATAAAGGAAAAGGTAAGTATCACCATGGATATCTTACCTTCTTGTTGGGTCTGACTTTATCAATTTATTTAATTCTGCAGAATTTACGTTTGCCGTTTTGGATGATCATGCCATTTTCTTTTGTAATTTCCGCTTTTACATCTTTGATCGCTTCCGTATTGATTTTGACGGCTCCTTGCTCGATGCTGCGGCGTGCTTCGCTGGTACCACTACAAAGTCCGAGTGCTACTAGGAGGCTTGGTAATTGCATTGCTCCTTCGGCTGGCCATTCGACTTCGGGTATTTCATCAGGCAAATCACGTTTTTGAAATACTTTGATAAATTCTTCTTGGGCATGATTGGCTGCTTCTTCACCGTGGTAAAGAGTGGTAATCACATGAGCCAGATTCATTTTGATATCTCTTGGGTGCTTGGCACCGCTTTTCCATTCTTCGATCAAGGTGGTGATCTCATCCACCGGGACATCGGTGACGAGAGTATAGTATTTTTCCATCAATTCATCGGGAATTGACATGGACTTTCCATAGATATCTTTAGGGGCTTCATCGATACCGATATAGTTCCCAAGACTTTTGCTCATCTTTTGGACTCCATCAAGACCTTCGATGATCGGCATGGTGATGGCCACTTGAGGCTCATGACCAAAGTGCTCTTGCAGGTGTCGTCCCATCAAAAGGTTGAAAGTCTGATCGGTACCACCAAATTCGACATCCGCTTCGAGAGCGATCGAATCATAGCCTTGCATCAGTGGATAGAGAAATTCGTGGACTGAGATCGGTTGGCCTGTGGTATAACGCTTTTGAAAATCATCCCGCTCTAGCATACGGGCTACGGTGTAGCTCGCTGCCAACTTGATTACATCTGCAAAATTGAGCTTAGAAAGCCATTCGCTATTGAATTTTACTTCTGTTTTTTTCGGGTCCAGAATCTTGAAAATTTGCTCTTGATAAGTCTTGGCATTGTGCACCACTTCTTCGTCGGTCAGTTGCTTGCGAGTCACCGAGCGACCAGTAGGGTCACCAATACGACCGGTAAAGTCACCAATAATGATGATGATCTGATGGCCTAAATCCTGAAATTGCTTTAATTTTCGCAATACCACTGTATGTCCTAAATGGATATCTGGTGCGGTCGGGTCAAGTCCTAATTTTATTTTTAACGGTTTCCCGGTTTTCGCGCTTTTTTCAAGTTTTTTGACCAGGTCTTCTACGGGCAGAATCTCTGCAACTCCTCGTCGGATCAATTTTAATTGTTCTGCTGGTGCAATCATTTTTGCTTTGCCCCTCTCTTACTTGCTTCATCAAATTATAGCATAAGAATGACTCTTTTTGCATCTTTCCCTTCCGGTTTTCGTGCAGATTATCCTAATTTAATGTATAATTGTAGGAGGTTTGTATTTGAAAATCAGCGCAACTGAGCGATTTATTTAATGTAGGAGGTATATAACTATGGCTGACAGCTATCGTCGTATTCAAAGGCGGGATCAATCCAGTAGTAAAAGAACTTACAATCACAAAAAGCCAACCTCTCCTTGGAAAAAAACGCTAATCATTGCTATGTTTGCAGTTTTTGGGGTCATTTTAGTAGGAGGAGGTTGCGGATTTCTCTATGCAAGCTTCCAAGATATCCCTGATTTTAGTGGAAAAATGCCAGATCAAGCAGCTTCTACCCTGATTTATGATCACAAGGGTGCCTTAATCACTTCGGTTCATGCGGTTGAAAACCGAATCCCTATAGAGCTACAACAAGTACCGAAGAATTTACAAAATGCTTTCGTAGCAGTAGAGGACAATCGTTTCTACGAACATGGGGGCATTGATCCACGTGGTATCCTCCGGGCAGTCTGGGTAAACATCAGTGGCGGTGGACTTTCCGAAGGAGGAAGTACGATCACCCAACAGCTCGTAAAAAATAGCTTGCTCAGCCAAGAACGATCACTCAAAAGAAAAATCCAAGAAGCCGTTCTTTCTTATAAAGTAGAACAACGTTATACAAAAGATGAGATTCTGGGCTTTTATTTAAATCAAATTTACTTCGGCAACGGCGCTTATGGGGTGCAAGCCGCAGCGAATACTTATTTTGGCAAAGATGTGACCAAGTTGTCTCTTGCAGAAGCGGCTCTCTTGGCAGGGCTTCCGAAAAGTCCAAACTACTACTCTCCTTTTGACAATATGAAGGCGGCGAAAGAACGTCAAGCCACTGTGCTAGATCAGATGGTGAAGTATGGTTACATCAGTGAAAATGATGGAGCCGAAGCGAAAAAAGCCGATTTGAATTTAACACCTCAAAGACAAAATAATGATCAAATCGCTCCTTATTTTGTGGATCATATCATTCAAAAACTCTCCGATGAGTATGGCTCAAAAATGGTCTATGAAGGCGGCCTAAAAGTCTACACTTCTCTTGATCTGGAGATGCAAAAGGCTGCCGAAAGGGCTGTGAAAAACAATTTACCCAATATGGGAACCAATGATCAAGGGATCGTCCAGCCTCAAGCGGCTCTTGTCGCAATTGATCCAGCCAGTGGCGAAGTGCGTGCTATGGTCGGAGGCCGTGGGGATGACTTCTTCAATCGAGCTATCTTAGCTCGTCGTCAGCCCGGCTCTTCCTTTAAGCCCTTCACTTATATTGGAGCTTTAGAAAATGGTTTTACTCCAGCTTCCATCTTGGAAGATAAGACTTTTTCTTTTGGTAGCTGGACTCCTCGCAACTACGACCATACGACCCGGGGCGATGTTTCTCTCAGGACCGCTCTTGTCTACTCTTTAAATATCCCATTGGTGCGAGTGGCCGATCAAGTCGGAATGGATAAAATCTTGGGTTATGCACAAAAAATGGGAATTAGTACTCTTGATATGTCAAATGACAAAAATCTATCTTCCGCTCTTGGAGGTCTCTACAATGGAGCTTCCCCACTAGAAATGGCACAAGCTTATGGAGTGCTCGCTACAAACGGGGTCAAAACCGAGCCTTTGATGATCCTGAAGGTAGTCGGTAAGAATGGCGAAGTCTTAGAAGAACACTCGCCCAAGCGGTCTGAAGTGCTAAATCCTGCGGTAGCTTACCTGATTACGGATATGCTAAAAGATGTAGTGGCTCGCGGGACCGGTACAGCTGCTCAGATCGGCAGACCGGCTGCTGGAAAAACCGGTACAACCGATGACTATAAAGATGCTTGGTTTGTAGGCTATACACCAAACTTGGTTGCTTCGGTCTGGATCGGTAAGGATAGCGGCGGTACTCTCGGCGGAATTAGTGGAGGTAGTACTCCCGCAATTATTTGGCGTCAATTTATGGCCAGTGCTGTTCAATCTCTCCCAGCAATTGATTTTCCAAGACCAAGTGGTCTCGTCAGCGTTTCCATTGATCCAATTGATGGACTCTTAGCAGATGAAAAAACAGAAAAGCCAATTAACGAGCTTTTCCTCGCAGGAACAGAACCAAAAGAAAAAACCAAACATATGAGTCCAACTGGCAATAAACCGGATGATAAAAAAGATGATAAAGCCACTGACGATAAAGATAAAGTGCCTGGAAAAACCGATCCCACTAAGGATGATAAAAAGCCCGCAACTACAGAGGAAAAACCAAAAACAACTGCCCCAACCCCTCCTCCAGTGGCGCCGAAGCCCAAAGAACCACCACCAAAACCGAAAGGTGGGTCCATTGGCTCTCCTTGATCTTGAGAACCCCATTATGTATCTTGTAGGAGGTTTTTATGACTCTTTTTCGTACCCTTTCTTTGTTGCTAGTTGTATTTTTGCTCTCCACGAGTATTGCTTTTGCAGAGTATGTTGGCAATCGAAATTCTTATAAATTTCATGAGTCCAGTTGTCACTGGGTAGATAAAATGAATGAGGAGAATAAGGTTTTCTTTGAGAGTCGGCCTCAAGCGATTCAGTCTGGTTATGTACCTTGCAAAGTCTGTAAACCTTGAGATGAGAAAATCCCGGCAGTTTTAAACTGCCGGGATTTTCTCTTTGATATTTTCAATTAATCTAATACGGATATATAAATATCGACTTCCCCATTGGGAAGATATTTTTCATAGTCGGTGCGATAAGCTCGGTGAATTCGATTTTGAGACTCAAGTTCCCAGATTTTCTTCCACATGGCGGCGATAGGATTTGTTTTCTTCATATCCACCGGAAAAATAGTAAAGCGTCCTCGGCGGATGAGCTCTAGTTCTTTTTCTGTTTCAATATATTCAGTAGCAACTCCGACTGTATAGTCCCCTAAATGATCCGAAGCATAGTTGGAGTAGACTCGATAAAAAGGTAGCCCATCGTCCAGTTTGTATTCCCCCAATATTTCTTCCAATCCAGCAATTTTGGCTACCACTTCTGGATCGGTAAAATTATTAGTTCTCACTTCATTAAAAAAATACAGTTTCATAAAATCCCTTCCTGTTCTTTGTTTCCTTTTGTTGTTAAGTTCTCATATTCTTTTTTCTTTTTTTCTTTAAGTCCTATTAATAAAAATTCTTTCTTATTTTTTTATTTCCTGCAAAAAAATGTAAACACTTTCGGAACTCCACTTCTTTTTTCAATACTTAGCTAAAAAAAAGAGACTGCCAAAGGCAGTCTCACAGGCTGTCGACGTAAGCGGTGTAGATGTTGTGTTCATTGAGGCTTGGCTTATTAATTTTGTGCCTATCTGTACCTACTCTGGGGTGCAGAAAACGAGCACCGTCGGGACTAAATTCACTCTACGTTTTACTCGAATTCATTAAGTCTACGGTAGTACTCCTCAGCGATTCATTCATCGTTTTACTCGGATTCTTCGAACGGAGTTACTCGTTTTTCTTGTAGTACTTCCCTTCGGATCAGTGTTAAATC